>CABWYN010000001.1 GCA_902509675.1 uncultured Bacteroidota bacterium
TATCACTGATGCTATTGATTGTAATGATCCAAATAGCGGAGTAATAGATATCACAGTTTCAGGCGGATCAGGACTTTATGGATTTTTGTGGAGTGATGGCTCAATAAATGAGGACCTAACCGGTGTTACATCGGGAGATTATTCTGTAACGATCACTGATAGTGAAGGTTGTACTTTTACTTCTCAGTTGTTTAATATTTTTAGACAAGAGGATTTAGTTGTTGATCTAACAACGCAAATTTCTGCAGTCTGTGAGACCAGCTTAGTTACTCAGCAAAATAATATTTCTATTTCTGGAGGATTACCTCCTTATGAAATTAATTGGTCTGCGGGAGCTGTCACTTTGGGTGACAACACAGAAATGATTGCTTATGAAAATGGAGTATATAATGTAATTGTAACAGATCAATACGGCTGTGAAGTTGATACGGAAATAATTGTTGATTTTGACGAATTAAGTATTACTGGTGCTTCATTTGATTATTTAAGTACGGGTAATTTAGATTGTGGATTAAGTATATTCAATGAGATTGAGTTTACAAATACATCAGATGGTGATGTATTAGGGGTTACATGGGATTTTGGAGATGGTAGTGCTCTAGTTTCCGGTGAGATAGTTACACATCAGTATATTACAGCAGGAGAATTTGAAGTTACGGTTACTGCTCAGTATAATTATGGTTGTGTTGAGGTGTACAGTGAGGAAATTGAAGTATCAGACGGTTATGATATTATGTTGCCAACAGCTTTTAGTCCAAATAATGACGGAATTAATGACACCATTAGACCTGTTTATAATTGCGTAAATGATATTAATATGAGTGTGTATGATACATTTGGATCGTTACTTTATTATGAGAACAATATTGAATTACAAGGTTGGAATGGATTTCTTGATGGGAAAAAAGCTGAAAATGGAAATTACCTTATTGTAGTAAACGGTACGACAATTTTTGGAGAGGAGATTAATTTAAACGGAGTCTTTGTTTTATTAAGATAAATTATGTTAAAAAGAATTATAACAATAGCATTGGTCTTATTTTATGTGAACACGTATTCTCAAGACGTTGCATTTACCCAGTCGTTCATGGTTCCTGAGTCAATCAACCCCTCTTTTTCAGGTTTTAATGAATCAACAAAATTTGGATTGATTTATAAAAATCAACAGTGGAATGGGTTTGATTTTAACGTTAACTCTGAATACATGTTTTTTGATGACTGGTTCCCGGACTTAAACAGCGGAATTGGAATTAGTCTAATTAATCACCAAGAGACCTTTACAAAATATTCCCTTAAGCAATTAAATATAAGTTGGACCTATAATGTTCAGATTAATTACGATTGGAATTTTAGACCGAGTATTACTTTTGGATTAGCAACTAAGGATTTTGGCTTTGATAATATAGTATTTGAAGATCAAATTAATATTTATCAAAATATAATCAGTTTGAATACTTATGATCCAATCGCCTTGGACGAAAATTCAAGATACATTGACTTTGGCGCATCATTTCTTGTTTATACTGATCAACATTGGTTCGGTTTAACCCTTAGACACTTAAATAAACCTAATATTTCAATGTTATCTCAGGGAGATTTACCGTTAGATTTATTTATTTCCGCTCACGCATCTTTGGAGTTACCCTTTTTAAAATATAATAATGACAATAGTGTAAATTTTATTATGAATTTTGTGAAGCAAGCTAAATACGATAGGTTTGATTTTGGATTTCAGTATATGTATGACAGGTTTTCATTTGCCTTAACCGCAGCGACAAATCCTATCCAAACATCAGATGAAAGTCATTTAATTACATCTATTAATCCTATAATTGGTTTTGTTTGGGAAGGTTTCAAATTTGGATATTCTTACGATTTTAATATTAGTAATATTGGAGGAGATGGAGGGATCTCAGAGATTTCCATTACCTATGATTTTTTAAACAATAAAGATTGTTTTGGATGTCCAATGTATTAATTTGATATTCGCTATATTATTTAAATAAAAATATTTGATCTAATCAAAATCAAATGTATATTTGCTCACGCTAATCTGGTCTGGTAGTTCAGCTGGTTAGAATACCTGCCTGTCACGCAGGGGGTCGCGGGTTCGAGTCCCGTCCAGACCGCAAAAAACCTTCTCGAATTGAGAAGGTTTTTTTTATTTTGTAAATATGAATATATCTAAGTTTTTATTTTTTTTATGTCTTATATTTTTATATAAAATTTCTCACACTCAAAATTTTATAACTCAAACAATTGATTACGACGGAAATTCAAGAGAATACAAATTATATATTCCAAGTAGTTATTCTGAAAATTCATTAAGTCCGTTAATGTTTAATTTTCATGGAGGAAACGGGACTATAGATGGTCAAATTTATATTTCTGATATGAGAAATTTGTCTGATGAAAATAATTTTATTCTTGTTTATCCGCAAGCAATAGCTGATCCTACAGATGATGGCTCATTAAATTGGATTTTTAAAGGGGATTCGGATCACGATGACATTTATTTTATCGAGGCTTTAATTGATGAGCTCTCAGCTCAATATTCTATTGATGAGACAAGGGTTTATGCATGTGGATATTCTTTGGGAGGGGAGTTTGTATATGAGCTACTCTGTAGGTTAAATGATAAAATTGCTTCTGGTGCTGTCGTTGCAAGGACAATGGGACAATATCAGTATGAAAATTGTAATCCTCAACATCCAACCTCTGTGATGACAATATTAGGTACAGAAGATTACGAGTCCATTTATAACGGAGTTGTCTACAATGGGGTTACCTATTATATATCCGCAGATGACACCCATGAATATTGGAGTAATTATAATAATACGGATATTAATCCTGTAGAAACTGAATTGCCTAATAATAATACTAACGATGGGTCTACTGTTACCAAAAGAATTTGGGAAAATGGTAATGAATGTGTTTCTGTAGTTGAGTATAGAGTTAACGGAGGAGGACATGACTGGCCAGGTTCATTTGGAAATATGGATATTAATTCTGAAAATGAAATTTGGAATTTTGTATCAAAATATTCTTTGTATGGACTAATTGATAATTGTAGTCTTTCTTCTGAAAACCATGTTAATCAGTATAGATTTTCTTATTACCCAAATCCAATTGAAAATATATTGAAAATCAACAATCAGTCAAATATTAAAAGCATATTTATATCTGATTTGACTGGAAAGGTTATTTATGAATCAGATTTAATGACTGGTGAAAATGTATTTGATATTTCGGTTTTTAATCCTGGATTATATAACGTTACGATTGGTCTAAAAACATTCAAAATTGTAAAAAAATAATTTAAATTCATTACCTTTTTTGTTAATTAAAATTATTTAATGCTCTTAAAAATTAAAATTTATTTTATAGTGATTTCATTAGTCATTTTGGGATGCTCTAAAAGTAATCATGAAAAAATTCAAAATATAAGGCTTAATGAAAAATTAGCAAACGAGCTAGTTTCTCTGTCGATAAAATGTGTTGATCAAAAATATCCATATAAAATTGGTTATAGATTTGTTGATGAAAGCTCATTAAAACCTCACTATGAACTTACTCCTTCGTTCTATGGATGTTGGGATTGGCATTCTGCCGTACATGGACATTGGGCAATGGTTAAAATATTAAAAGATTTTCCTGAAATTTCTGAACGGGATCTTATTTTATCAAAACTTGATAAAAATTTAAGTAAGAATAATCTAGAGAAGGAATATGAATTTTTTCAACAGGAATTTGCAAAGGGATTTGAAAGAACCTATGGTTGGGCTTGGTTGATGAAGTTATATTCAGAATTACTTTCTTGGGACGATGAAAGAGCACAAATATGGGCAGAAAACATGAGACCACTTGTTGATCTATTAAGCGAAAGAACAGTTTTATTTTTAGATAAGCTTTCAACTCCCCTCAGACCAGGCACACATGCAAATACGGCCTTTTCATTTTCTTTAATGATTGAATATTCTAAAATAGCAAACGACACGGAGTTATTTAATAAAATTAAGGAGTATAGTATCAAAAATTTTCAAGGAGACAAAAACTGCCCAATTAGCTATGAACCTTCAGGGACCGATTTTTTGTCGCCCTGTCTAGCCGAAGCAGCATTGATGTCATCGATTCTTAATAATAATGAATACAATGATTGGATATATAATTTTTTACCATCATTAGAAAAAAAGGAATTTGGCACTATAATTAATCCTCCAGAAGTTCTAGATCCTGAAGATCCAGGAATAGGTCACTTAATTGGTTTAATGTTCCACAGAGCATGGACATTAAAAGAAATCGCAGCCAAGCTTGACAATAAAAAACATGAGTATTTATTACGACAAATTGCTAAAAAACATTCCGAAGAGGGATATGATATAATGTTTGACAGTGGTTATGGAGGCGAACACTGGTTGGCAACATTTGCTATTTATAATTTATCAAGGTAATTTTTAAATTTTTTAGGTAGCTACTATTAAATTGTCACCATCAATGTTGGTTGAGTAACATGGAAGCGAATTTGAGGTTTCACATGTTGAATCAAATGTGTAATTGTGATTATTGCATTTAAAAATATTTCCACTTTGAAGCACCCATTGGTTTCTTGTTCCGTTGTGTGGGCAAGAATTTGTATAAGCTTGAATATGGCTAGAGCTAATTCTTAATAGAAGCATATTTAATCCAATGCTATAACCATTCATCCATCCACCGACTGATGCTAGGTTGGAAAAATTAGAATTATTCAAGTCAATAGTGTAAACACTACCTGAAAATGAATATCCTGAGGTATTGTTGTTATTGTTGTTGTTGTTGTTGTTGTTGTTGTTGTTGTTGTTGTTGTTGTTGTTGTTGTCTGGATCATCTGTTGAGCATGCTTCTAAAAAAGAAAGACCAAAAAAAGCAAAGGCTACTGTCGGACAAACTTTTTTTAAAAATTCTCTTCTTCCGTTTAAATTTTTATCACTCATAATTATATAAATTTTGTTTTCTACATAAATTAATTTCAATATTTATGCCAAATCTGATTGGACTAAAATGTGATTACCCAGAATTAGTTTTGGTATAGTAGTTGCACATTTAAGTAAAATTAATGATATGAAATTAAAATTACTTGTCTTTGCACTCTTATCAAACTTTGCTTTTTCTCAAACAAATCATGAGCTCAACTGGGGAATGAGTAGTACTAATCAACAAATCACAATAGACGTTGGAGATTCAGTTACCTGGACATGGGGTAGTGGTTCACACAACTTAAGGTCTACTGGAGGAGTTGAAACATTTGATAGTGGATATTTTACTGGACCAGGTGCTCAATTCTCATATACATTTACCAATCCTGGTGTAACCACCTATATCTGCGATCCACATCCAAATTCAATGTATGGTGCGGTTACAGTTCTAGGAACAGCTTCTGTTTCTGAAATCAATAACTTGGAACTTAATATTTACCCTAATCCTATTGTAGACCTTGTTAACTTAAATTTTAACAACAATTTTGAAGGTATAATTTTAATTGAAATTTATGACACATTAGGTAGGTTGAGTTTTACCCAAAATAAATTTTTATCTGATAATAATTTCTCATTAAATGTTTCGGATTTAGAAAGGGGTATCTATATTTTAAAAGTTTATTCTGATGATAAAAGCTCGGTAAAGAGGATTATCAAAAAATAAAGTGTTTTAAAACACTCTTAATATATTGAATCCAAAAAAGATATGTCTTTCAGACCAGTCCCCTTCAGCACCAATAATAGACGAGACGTCATCCATACTTTGGTTATTTGAAAAGACAAGTTGAAATACATGTCCGCCTGTCTCAATATCTATACCTATGCTCAGGGTGTCCGAGTTTGTAGAAGAACTTACCCTATTTAAATTTGCGTAATATTCAAAATTAAGTGCTGTCCTTTTATTGATTTTATAACTGGTACTTATTCCAAGTAAATAATTGTTTTCTCTGTCATAAGTGGTGAATGTTGGTATCCCATCTGTAAAAACAACTTCTCCATTTTCAATTAGTAATCTTTCTTCATTGTAATTTCTTTTTACAAAAACCGGTGAAATTTGAAGAGATAGTTTATCATTAATTCTGTTTGAGATCAAAAGTTGACTAAGAAATAATGATCTTTGGGAAAAAGTTAACTCCATGCCTGGGGCTAAAAAATCGGATGAATTATAATTAAAACTATTATAAAGTGAAATATTTAGCGGGAATCCAGAATTTTGATTAAAAATTTTATTTTTAAAATTTACTGTATATGTTTTTTTTAAGGATTCTCTACTAAAACCAACTTGAAAATTATCTGATAATCCATAAAGCATTTCAATTTTTGTATTTGCAATATCTAGTCCAAATAAGGTACTGATTCCTTCGTTAATATTCCCAAATCTGTGAGCGACATATAAATAGAGTTCTTTTTTTTTAGATTGCTTAGTCGATTGACCGTTAATAATTTTATGAGCTTTAAATGTGCTCAGGCCGATCTTGTAGTCTTTATCACTGTATTCAATTTGATCCAATAGACTTTCTTGTGATATGATCAATAAAGGGGCTAAAAAAAATAATATGTTAACTAAGAGTTTAATTTTTTTCATCGTAAATATAGTTTAGATTTATTTTGACTTCCTCGTCAATTTTTTTAAAAACAATCCTTGGCACTTTTATTTTATATTCACTTAATTTAACTGAAAAACTTGATTTAAGTTCTATTTTATTATTATTTTTTTTTATGTATCCCTTTGCTCTAATTTCATTTGATTCTCCTTTTATTTTCAGTTCCCCTTTGATTAAAACTTCTTGAAAAGTATTATCTAAATTAATTTCATCAAAATTTTCGATTGATCCCTCAAATGTAGATGTCGGATAAATATTACTTTCCAAATAGTTTTCGTTAAAATGCTCTTGCATCAATCCTAATCTAAAATTAAATGCAGATATTTTTATTAAAGCTGCAATTTTACCATCATTAATATCCAAAATTGAAACTGAAGATTCATTTTTGGCTTTTATTGGTTCGAATGCAGCCTTAGAGCCATCAAATTCTGTTACTCCGTATTCGGTATAATATTTTTGTGAAAAACATAACGCAGTACATAAAGTAAATATTAAGATTAAGGTTTTTTCTCTCATTTTAATTATATATTTTTTGTTCAACAACCGGTAATATCCTTTCTGTAAACATTTTATAAGCAGATTCAGAGGGATGCAGATTATCAACAGAAACAAGTTCAGGGTTTTCAAGGCCTAATCTAGTTATATCTGTTATGTTTATGTAAGAAATTTCATTTTGATAACAATAGTTTTGTGTGAAACTATTGTATATGTTTATTTCTGCTGAAATTTGATCTCTTAATTCTTGCGAAAAAGACTGAGCGTATGGTGTGAACGCATAATCTGGAATAGAAATAACAACGACATCATCAAAGTCTCCAGATTTTGTCTTTGATTTTGAAATATTTAATAAATCAATTAATTCATTTTCATAAGTCTCAAAAGAAAGATTCCAAAACTGATTATTAACCCCGATTAAAAGGGTCACTACGTCGTAATTTGATTCTAATTCATTACCTATATTATTAATTAGTGCTGTTGTTGACCAACCTGTCTGAGCAACTATATCAACATAAAAATCATCGTTAGAATTTAATATTTTTAAAGTGTCTATAAGCTGATTTGGGTAATTACAATTTTCACACACACCTTCTCCAATAGTATAACTGTCACCCAGGGATAAAATATTGAATTCTGTTGAATCAGGGATTACAATAGATTCTGAATCAGGTTCGCATGAAAAAAGCACTATGATAAATAAACATATATATCTCACTTTACAAAAAAATTCAAATACTGTACCAAAAAATTTATACATTAGTGCACAAGCAATATAAATTATGAAAAGAGTTTTTGTTAGCGGTGGTTCTGGGTACATAGCAATGTATTGTATCAAAATTTTAATTTCAAAAGGATATTATGTAGTTACTTCTGTGATAGACAAAAGTAAAATTAATATAGTTAAAAATTCTCTTGACAAACATGGAATCAGCTGTGAAAATATAGATTTTAAAATCCTTAATCTACTCAACGACGAGGGTTGGGATGACGCTTTGAAGGATTGTGAATATGTTTTACACATGGCATCCCCTGTTATCCCGGGAAATGTGGATGAAGATCTTGTTGTAAAACCAGCTGTTGAGGGTATGGAAAGGTGTTTAAATGCAGCAATAAAAAATGGTGCCAAAAAATTTGTACAAACATCTTCATATGCAGCTATTTACGGCAAAAAGTCAAAAAGTAGAGAATTTCATGATGATGACTGGACAGATTTATCAAACAAAAAATTACTTCCCTACGAGATAAGTAAAACAAAATCTGAAAAGAAAATGTGGGATATTGCTAACGGATCGTCTATTAATGTATGTGCGGTAAACCCTGTCTTGGTTATCGGACCATCAATGTCAGGCATATTAAGTATGTCAAATAGGTTGACCGTAAAAAAATTATTCAGTTTACCATTGGTTCCTGATGTAAGTATAAGTGTTGTTGGAGTCCAAGATGTAGCTAAAGCACACGTAATGGCTATGGAAAATGATGCTGCCAACGGTAAAAGATTTTTGTTGTCAGAAAAAACGATCAAGCTCAAAGATTTGAGTTATATTTTAAAAAGTGCTGGATTTACAAAAGTACCTACATTGGTAATACCCAATTTTTTATTAAAGTTTATCGCACTATTTATCCCTTCTTTGAGGATGATTGCAAAACGGTTAGGCAAGGAGGAAAAGCTATATACAAAAAATGCTAACGATATATTAGGCTGGTTCCCAGAGAGTGCGGATGCTGAAATAATTAATTCAGCGAAACAATTGTATAATATGGGTATATTAAAAAAATGATTATCTTTGCATTGTGTTGAACTTGTATTAATTTACAAGAGGTTTTTAAACCAATGAAAGCTTTCCTTTTGGGGAGCTTTTTTATTTTAAATTATCGCAAACGTTTTCGCTAATTATTCAACACTAATTATAGAATTATCATAGAATTAATTTATTTATTTAATTATTATTAATGAATAGCTCTTTTTAGTAATAATATAACAACAAACACTTCTTTTCACATTTTTAATAAAAAAATGGGGATTAAAATAATTAAATTTCAACATCAAAAAATTAAACTTAACATGAAAAAATCAATATTAAACTTATTTATTGCTCTAATTTCTGTTTGTACAGGTATTCAAGCTCAAAGCATTACAGGTTCTATTACCGATTCTGAAGACGGTGAGCCTCTTGCTGGCGTTAATATCATTGTTCAAGGACAAAACAAGGGAGCTGTTTCAGATTTTGACGGTAATTTTACTATTTCAGATTTTGAAAATGGATCTCAATTAGTTTTTAGTTATGTTGGCTATAAAACTCTAAATCTTAAAATTTCATCAACCGATCAAATATCACAAAATATTTCGGTTTTGATGGATAAAGATCTAAGCGAACTTGACGAGGTTATTGTTATTGGATATGGATCTCAAAAATTAAGTGATATTTCTGGTGCAGTTTCAACGGTTAATGCTGATGCTATAGAAGCATCATCACCTGTTAGGGTTGAAGATGCACTACAGGGGCAGGCTTCAGGAATAAATATTATTTCAAGTGGTTCACCAGGTTCAAAACCAACGGTTTTGATTCGTGGTATTACCTCGTATGCAGGAAATGATCCTTTAGTAGTAATTGATGGTGTTTCTGCCTCAATTGATGATTTAAATTCCTTGAATCCAAATGACGTTAAATCTGTGAATGTATTAAAAGATGCGGCTCTTGCATCGATTTACGGAGTAAAGGGTGGAAGTGGAGTAATTGTTATTACTACCAAATCAGGAGAGAGAAATTCGGAAACTACATTTACTTTTAATACTTCGGTTGGTACTCAGGAAGTAGTTAGAACAATCGACGTTTTAAATGCTAGTGAATATGCTGCAATATTAAATGAAGCAAGCGTAAACGCAGGTGAAGGAATTGTTTTTCCAAATATTTCAGATTTTGGAGTAGGTACTAATTGGCAAGATGAAGTGTTGGTTGATGCACCCATAATTAACCATTCGATTACTGCCTCAGGTGGTAGTGAAAACACATCATATTATGTATCTGCTGGATATACAGGTCAGGACGGTGTTGTAGGTGGAGGAGAAAAATCATTCTTTAACAGAACTAACTTCACCACAAATATTAATACTGATTTAACTGATAAAACTAAATTATTAGTTAATACAAATTACACTAATATTAAAGGTAAAAGTTTAGCTGAAAATGGGATTACAAGTGTTTTATCAAATGCATTAAACTTCGACCCAACGGTAAGTCCATATGAAAATGGTTCCTTTGGTATTAGTGAAACAATAACCCAAGAAATAATTAATCCTCTAGCACAGATTGATAATACTTACAATCAAAACAAGGTAGATAAAATTCAGGGTAAAATTGAATTACAGCACGAATTGATGGAAAATCTAAATGTTACCTCTAGATTAGGTTATACATATGTTGATATATATGGTAAAAGTTTCATTCCTTTTCAATTTTATGGATCAGGTCATAATCAAACAAATGCAAATCCAGATCTTTCCCCAATTGTAGCTGTTGACAGTGAAGGAAATATAACTTCAACTCATAATAGAGTTAATGAAAGCCATACTAATTATTTTAATTATACCTATGAGCTGTATGGAAATTATGATTTTACCGTAAATGAAAATCACAATTTTCAAACAGTAGCTGGTTTTTCCATTGGAGAAAATAAAGGAAGTAATATTTCAGCTACTAATGAAGACGTTCCATTCAACTCATGGGATTATGCAGATGTTAGTGCTGCTACAGGAAATGCAACTCAGCAAACATCAGGTTCGTGGCAGTATGTGAGTAGAAATCTCTCTTATTTTGCAAGAGTTTTATATGACTATGACGAAAAATATTATGCTTCTTTCACAGGAAGAATGGATGGAAGTACTTCTTTTGGTAAAAATAATAAGTTTGGATTTTTCCCTTCAGCATCTGTTGGATGGGTGGTTTCAAAAGAAGACTTCTTTGATAATATTGAAGTGTTAGATTATCTAAAATTTAGAGCCAGTTATGGTACATTAGGAAATGATAATATTAGCCCTCAGTTTTCTTTAATTTCAACATTCCCAAGTTATGTTTTTAATGGAAATATTACACCTGGTTCTTCTTTAGGATCTATTCCAAATGATGATGTTTCATGGGAAAATCAAGTTCAAATGAATGTTGGGGTTGATACCAGAGTTTTAAATGACAAGGTTTCGATTTCTTTAGACTATTTTAAAAAGACTGTTGATGATTTATTATTTAGCCCAAATCTTTCACTATATCTTGGAGTTCCGTCTTTTCCAACAACAAATATCGGAAGTACTGAGAGTACAGGAATCGATGCTTCAATTTCATTAAATACATCAGTTGGAGCCCTCGAAATTTCATCTAATTTAAATTTTACAACTGCTGAAAACAAAGTTGTAGCCATAAATAATGGTGATAAGTATATATGGGGAGCTGGTTATGGAATTCCTTACAGAAATATAGTAAGATTTGAAGAAGGTTATTCGCCAGGATATTTCTTTGGTTATGTAACTGATGGAATTTTCCAGAATCAGGAAGAGGTTAACAGTCATGCAATACAAAATGGAGCTGTTCCAGGAGATATTAGATTTGTAGATGTAGACGGCGATGGAATTGTAAATGATTCTGATAGAACACAAATTGGTGATCCATTTCCTGACTTTACAATTGGTTGGAATTTGAACTTAGCTTACAATGCATTTGATCTTAGTGTCTTTACTTATGCTTCTGTTGGAAATGACATTTACAGAGCATATGAAAGAAACCTCAATTATACTAACAGGTTTGCATCAACTCTTGCAAGATGGACTGGTCCTGGCTCAAGCTTTGATGAGCCCAGAGTAACTTTTGTAGATTCAAACAATAACAACAGAGCATCTGACAGATACATTGAGGACGGAAGCTATCTAAGAATAAAGAATATCCAATTTGGCTATACTTTCCCAGAATTACTTACTGACGTTTGGGGATTCGATGAGGTTAGAGCTTATTTTCAGGTAAAAAATGCTTTTACTTTAACTGATTATTCAGGATATGATCCTGAAATTTCGGTTGGTGGTGTATTAAATACAGGTATTGATTATGGAACTTACCCACAACCTAGAATATGGTCAATGGGATTAAACATTAAATTTTAAAATAAAAAATTATGAAAAATTTAAAAACAATATTATTACTGGTTTTTTTTACTTCATTGCTCAACAGATGTTCAGATCATGTTGATTACGAAGCAATTGAAGGATATCAAATTACGTCTGAAATATATTTTCAGCAAGAATCGGATTATGATGCTGCCTTGGTTGGAACTTATGATCCGTTACAATGGCTATTCTTTAATATACAGCTAGGTGCTATTGCGTCTGAAATTTCTTTATGTGGTGGTGAGAGTGCAACGGATTATATTGGAATTCAGCAAATAGACGATATGACTCATTATCCTGAAAATAATGTTCTTAGACAAATGTGGCAGTTTTTATATGAAGGTGTAAATAGAGCAAATTATATGGAAGAAAATAAGGCAAACATAGATTTTGACGGAAAGGACGCTATGTATGGAGAGGTTTATTTTCTTAGAGCATATTATTATTTTGAATTGGTTAAGTTCTTTGGTGATGTTCCTTTATTCACAGAAGCTAGACTTACTGCTGGAGAGGCAGGTACTCTTACAAGGGCACCAAAAGAAGAAGTTTATGCTCAGATCGAATTGGATTTACAAAATGCGATAGGATCACTTCCAGATTCGCAATCTCAATTAGGTAGGGTCAATAAATACACAGCTTATGCTTTATTAGGAAAGGTTTTATTGTATCAAGATAAATTTAATGAAGCTGTATCAGCACTTGATAATGTAATCGGGGTTTACTCTCTTGTTTCAGATTATGGAAGTCAATTTTTAAGGTTTGGTGAAAATGGCCCAGAATCTGTATTTGAAATTCAGTATTCTAACCAATCCAATTGGTATGACTGGGGATGCGCTCACTGTAGTGAAGGAAACTATGCTATAATAATGAATGGCCCAAGAGGATGGAGTGGACCTGAATATGCTCAAGGTTGGAGTTTTAATGTTCCAACTGAAGAATTTTATAATTCATTTGAAGAAGGAGATTCAAGAAGAGATGCAACAGTTCTTGATATAGAAGCTTTTGCTGCTACAACTGGGTCAAGCTACACTGAAGGTTACGATCATACTGGTTATTTTAATAATAAATATATTCCTAGGGCTGGTGAGTCCGGAGGACAAACAGAATTAAATTATCTTACCAATTTTAGGATTATAAGATATTCTGATGTTTTATTAATGGCAGCAGAAGCATATAATCGAGGTGGTATTGACGATGGACTTGCTCAGGAATTTTTAAATCAAGTAAGAAGAAGAGCATTTGGAGACGATGACCACGATGTTTCAGCTTCTGGAACTGCGCTTACAGATGCAATTTGGGAAGAAAGAAAATTTGAACTTTCTCTTGAAGGTCACAGATTCTTTGATTTAGTTAGAACAGGACGTGCTTCTAGCTTGATACCTGGATTTGTTGAGGGTAAACATGAAGTTTTTCCTATTCCACAACAGGAAATTGACATTTCAGGACTAACTCAAAATGCAGGATATTAAACTAACAAAAATAAATATGAGAATTTTAAGAAATTTTTTAGGACTATTTTTATTAACCGCTTTTACAATGAGCTGTGTTGATGAAAATGAAAGTAACGCTGATTTTGTTGCTTCAATCACTGAACCAGCAAATATATCTGCCTTGGTTAGTATCACACAGGATAATACAGGTCTTGTTACAATTACTCCAACTGGTGAAGGTGTCGTATCATTTCATGTTGATTATGGTGATGGATCAGATATTTCGGATTCAATCAATCCTGGAAACAGTACGCAACATACATACATGGAAGGTTCATACGAAGCAGTAATTACGGGTACAGCTTTAGACGGATCTACAGCACAAGGAACAGTAACTGTTGTTGTTTCTTTTATTGCTCCAGAAAACTTAGTAGTTGATATTCTTAGTTCATCTGGTTCATATAATATATTGGTGTCGGCAACCGCAGATTATGCAACTTCATTTGAAGTATTATTTGGCGATGAGCTTACTGGAGATGCTACTGCAATGCAGCTTGGGGAACAATTATCTCACACTTACGAAGGTGCAGGCACATACAATGTAACAGTGACCGCTTTAAGTGGTGGAGCAGCAACAACTCAATATTCACAAGAGCTTATTATAACAGACCCTCCGGTATTTGATGGGTTTTCAACTTTTGAAGATTTTGAAGGTGAGGTGCCAGCTAATTTTTCTTTTGGCGGAGTCGGAAATGTTGTAGTGGTTGCAAATCCTGACAATTCAGGAATTAATAGCTCTGCTAATGTAATGCAATGCACAAAAGATCAAGGTGCTGAAGTTTGGGGAGGAATGGGTTTTGCGGTTGATGGTTTCATTAACTTCAACGGAAATAACATTCTTAGACTAAAATCCTATGCGCCTGAAGCAGGTAAAGTAGTTAAGGTAAAACTTGAAACTAGTGCAGGAAATGTTGCTGGATTAACCTATGAATTTGACATGCTTACGACTGTCGCGAATCAATGGGAGATTCTTACTTATGATTTTTCCGGAGCACCTGACTTAGACTACATAACAGCTATTGTTTTTTATGATTTTGGGAATCAGGATGCTGGAGTATATCACTTTGATGATGTAGAGGTTGGAATAGGTGAGTATATTCAGGGTATTGAAAATTTTGAAGGAGATGTTCCAGAAAGTTTCTCTTTTGGTGGAGTTGGAGGAGTTGAAGTGATTCCTAATCCAGATCCATCTGGGGAAAATACCACCGGAAATGTTCTTCAATTTGTAAAAGACGAAGGAGCTGAAGTTTGGGGAGGAATGGGCTTTGCAGTGGATATTATAGATTTTAATGGATCAAGTCAAATCCATATTAAGTCCTATGCACCCGAAGTTGGAAAAGTAGTTAAGGTAAAACTTGAAACAAGTGCTGGAAATGTTGCGGGACTTACACATGAAATGGACATGACTACTACTGTTGCTAACCAATGGGAAACATTAGTGTATGATTTCTCGCAAGCTCCAGATCTAGAATATGTATCATTCATTGTTTTTTATGATTTTGGAAATACAACGGGAGCTACGTACAGAGTTGATGAAATTCAATTAATTGATTAACAAATAATATTATGAAAAGAATAAATTTTTTACTGATTGTTTTATCTCTATTTATTTATACTTCTTGTGAACAAGAGGACTATGAATTTGGAGATATATTAAGTCCATCAAATTTAACAATTTCTGCTGCAATTCAGGGAGCTGATGCAGATAATCCGTATGGAGATGGTAGTGGTTATGTTACATTTACTGCTACAGCTGCAGATGCTATCACTTACAAATTCATTCAAAATGGAGTAGAATATATGGAGCCTAGTGGAGTTTTTACAACAAGATTCACCAACACAGGCATATATATATATGACATTGAAGTTGTTGCATCTGGAACAGCTGGTGTTATGTCAAATGGAGCTACATCTGTTGAGGTACTATACACATTTGAGCCTCCGGCTGATTTGGTAGAAGCTTTGACTACCGGTAGTTGGAGAGTCATGGCTGAGGCTCCTGCACATTTGGGCGTAGGTCCAGCCGATGATATGGCACCTGACGGTGTTGCTAACTGGTGGAATGCAGGACCTTATGATAAAGCAGATACTGCAATGTATGATGATAGAATGGTATTTTTATCTAATGGTACTATGGAATATCAAACTCAGGGTAGTATTTTTGGAAAAGCACCACCGCTTGAGGCAGATTTTTCTGGTAATCAAGATTTAGGAGAACCAAATTCAGATAATGAACATCTATATTATCCTGCAGATAACTTCAGTTCAAACTGGACAGTTGCTGAAGATAATGGATATTTAATATTAAATTTTACAGGTAACGGTTTTGCAGGATTCTATGTGGGTGGTGATCACGCTTATACAATTCTTTCAAGAAGTTCAAACGAAATGTATTTGAAAACTGTTGGATCTGATACAAATGGATGGTTTATTAAAATAACTAACCAAGAGTAATATTATTTTTAATAAAAATTTATAAGAGAGAAGTTTTATAAAACCTCTCTCTTATTTTTTATATTTGTGACTCGCTTAACAAAATCATGAATAAACTAGTAAAATCTCTTTTTTTTATATGCTTTTTAACTCTGGCATGTTCATCAGATGATTCATCAGAATCAAATGTGGACCCATCAATAGAGGAACCAATCATTCCGTCTGATTTAACATTACAGATAAATATTATTGGGCAAACAGATTCTTTTCCAAACGGAGACGGATCAGGACTAATTACTTGTTCTGCTAATGCAATGGATGCTGTAAATTACGAGTTTAGATTTGGAAGCGGTGTGACTCAACAATCTGAAACTGGACAAATCGAGTATACTTACTCTGATCAAGGAACAAATTCGCATACAGTTTATGTCTATGCATATTCTTCAACTGGGCATTACACAAGTACTTTTTACACTTTTGATCTTTTTGTAGAAGCTGAAGCACCCGAAGCCTCATGGTCTGAAGAATTTAATTACAATGGTGCAATTGATCCTAATATTTGGACTCATGAAATTGGTAATGGCGAATGGGGATGGGGAAATGGAGAGTCCCAGTACTACACTAGTAATTTGGAAAATGTAAGGGTTGAAGACGGAGTGCTTAAAATTACTGCAAAAAGACAAGATATTGGTGGTTATGAATATACCTCTGCGAGAATTGTTTCAAGAGATAAATATGAATTTAAGTACGGTAGAGTAGACATAAGAGCAAAATTACCCACAGGAGTTGGAACATGGCCTGCACTTTGGTTATTAGGTGCAAATTTCAATGAAGTTGGTTGGCCAGAATGTGGCGAAATCGATATAATGGAACACTGGGGTCATGATCCAACAGTTATTGCGGGTTCAATACATACTCCAATGAGTCATGGAGACACTTGGACCAATGCACATACAACTGTAAGTGATTACGATGAACAATTCCATATCTATTCTATTGATTGGAATGAAAATAGAATTCAATTTTTTGTAGATGATGTATTATTTTATACATACAATCCATCTCCAAAAACAGATGAAAATTGGCCTTTTGATCAAGAAGCATTTTTTATATTAAATGTTGCCATGGGTGGTAGTTGGTTTGATATAGACCCAGAATTTAGCGAATCAACTATGGAAGTTGATTATATTAGAATTTATCAATAAAAATTATGAAAAAAATCATTTATCCTTTATTTATTATAATAATTGTATTCTCCTGTCAAAGTCCTAATTCACAGATTACTGAGAAAGAGAAATTTATTAATTCTTTGTTATCAAAAATGACCCTTGAGGAAAAAGCTGGTCAAATGAATCAATATAATGGCTTTTGGGATGCAACAGGTCCAATGCCTGAAGGAGATTATCAAAAAAAGAGATATAACGAATTAAAAAATGGACAAGTAGGTTCCATGTTAAATGTAATTGGAGTTGAGGAAATACGTGCACTTCAAAAAATTGCTGTTGAGGAAACCAGATTGGGTATTCCTTTAATTTTTGGACATGATGTAATTCACGGATATAAAACTATTTTCCCTATTCCTCTAGCTGAATCCTCAAGTTGGGATCTAGATTTGATGGAACAATCAGCTAGAGTTGCTGGTTCAGAGGCTAGTGCAGATGGATTAAATTGGACGTTTGCTCCAATGGTTGATATTTCAAGAGATGCCAGATGGGGAAGAGTCATGGAGGGCGCTGGTGAAGATCCGTATTTAGGAAGTTTAGCGGCTAAGGCTCGTGTTAAAGGTTTTCAGGGTGATGATTTAAATGATATTAGTACAATTGTTGCATGTGCAAAGCATTTTGCTGGATATGGTTTTTCCGAGGCAGGAAGAGATTACAATACGACAGACTTTAATCATTACACGCTGCACAATACAATAATGCCACCTTTCAAGGCAGCAGTTGATGCAGGAGTTAGAACCTTTATGAATTCTTTTAATACACTTGATGAAATTCCAGCTACTGGTCATAAGTATATCCAAAGAGATGTGTTAAAAGGCGATTGGAAATTTGATGGTTTTATTGTTTCTGATTGGGGATCAATTGATCAAATGATTCCTCATGGATTTGCAAGAGATGGAAATCATGCTGCAGAATTAGCTGTCAATGCTGGATCAGATATGGATATGGAATCTAGTTTATATGTTAGTCAACTTGCAGGGTTGGTTAAGTCAGGTAAAGTTGATGAAGAAAAAATTAATGATGCAGTTCGAAGAATCCTTAGGGTTAAATACGAATTGGGTTTATTTGATGATCCTTATAAATATTGTAATCAAGAGCGGTCAGATTTAGAGTTAGGCTCTAATGATAATATGAATGTAGCACTAGATGCTGCGAAAAAGTCTATTGTCCTGCTAAAAAATAATAATCAACTACTTCCATTACCAAAAAGCGGCGAAAAGATTGCAATTATTGGCCCTTTAGCTAATGATAAAAATAGCCCCCTTGGAAATTGGAGATCTCAAGCTGTTCACAACTCAGCAAGTTCCGTTTTGGAAGGGATGAGTAAATACAATGGAAACAGAACAGTATACGAAAAGGGTGTTGATTTATATTATGGAAAAACAAATTTTCACAATAGGGTAAAAATTAATTATGATGATAGATCAGATTTTGGTAAAGCCAAATTAGCTGCAGCAACTTCAGATATTGTAATTATGGTTTTGGGAGAAGAAGGTCATCAGTCGGGTGAAGGAAGAAGTAGAACAAATATTGGTCTTCCAGGTCTTCAGTTAGAGTTATTAAAAGAAATAAATAAAGTAAACAATAATATAGTTCTTGTTGTTATGAGTGGTAGACCTTTAGATTTAACCTGGGAAGATGAAAATATTCCAGCTATAGTTCAGGCATGGCATCTTGGTTCTAAATCAGGTGATGCAATTGCCCAGGTTTTGTACGGGGATTATAATCCATCAGGAAAATTAACAATGTCATTTCCAAGAAATGTAGGTCAAGTTCCTATATATTATAATTTTAAAAATACTGGTAGACCGAGTACTTCAATTGAACAGGTTACAAACTCAGGCTATGCTGATGTAGAAAACAGTCCGCTATACCCTTTTGGATTTGGATTAAGTTATACCAATTTCTCGTATTCTAATTTCTCCATTGATTCCGATAAATTAGGTTTTGATTCTAAGATTAATGTATCTATTGAAATTGAAAATACGGGATTTTATAAGGGTAAGGAAGTTGTCCAATTATACATCAGAGATATAGTTGGAAGTATCGCTAGACCCATGAAAGAATTAAAAGGTTTTGAAACTGTAGAGTTAGCACCAGGTGAATCACAAAAGATTAGTTTTCAAATTGATAGTTCCCTACTAGAATTCTATTCATATAATAATAAGTGGGAGGCAGAAGTTGGAAAATTTCACGTCTTTATTGGTGGAGATTCAAATGTTTCTGAATACAAAGAATTTTATTTGACCGATTAATGATTACATTAAAAAAATTAGCGGAAGAGCTTAATGTTTCTATTTCCACCGTTTCTAAGGCTTTAAACGATAGTACTGAGATTAGCACTGAAACAATTAATAAGGTCAAAAATCTTGCAGAAAAATACAACTACAGACCTAATAAAGCAGCTCTAAGCTTGAAGAGTAACAGAACACTAACAATTGGTGTTGTTATTCCGGATATTCTAAATAGATTTTATTCTAAGGTTTTAAGTGGGATTCACGATTCTGCTGATAAAAATGGCTATGATGTGATAACCATCACTACAAATGAATCCATGTTAAAAGAAATTGACAGTTTACAAATTCTTTCAAGGGGTACTGTAGATGGAGTTATCATAGCCATGTCAGAAGAAACTTTAAACAAAAATGATTATTCACACATCAAGGAGTTTACAATGAAACAAACTCCAATAGTTATGTTTGATCGAGTCACCGATAAAATTAACTGTGATAAGGTAATAATTGATGATTTTGATGCAATTTATAATGAGGTTAAAAGTTTAAAAGCTCTAGGAAGAAAAAAAATTGGATTTATTACTACAATAAATGATTTGAATGTTGGCAAATTCAGGGCTAATGGATTTAGAAAAGCTTCATTTGACTTCTTTAATAAATTCGATAAAAATCTAATTTTGCGTATTTCAAAGAATCATGATAAACATCAAGAGATTGAAAAGTTTATTAAGAAGAATAAGCCTGATGCAATTATTTCAGCAGATATTATATGTGGAGTTATTTCAATTAATATAGCCAGAAATTTAAATATAAAAATTCCAGAAAATTTATCAGTTGTTGGTTTCGGGGATAAAACAATTTCTGAATATTCATTTCCGAAATTAACCACAATTTATCAGCATGGAAAAGAAATCGGTAACAGATCGGTTGAATTACTAGTTGATAGAATGAATTCCAAGTGGTACGGATTAAATAAAAATCTAAATACTTATACTACAGACATTATCCCTACTTTGACTATTGGTGGAAGTTCAAAATAAATTAGTGAAATTATCTAAAAATAATTTTATATAAATTACCAGATAAATTACAGAAATCAAAGCCTTTGAAAATCCGGATATTAGTAGACCTAAAAAGACTCCAATAGCTGCTTTAAAAGATTTTTTTAAATTTTTATTTAAAAATAATTCTCCAGAAATTGCTCCAATTATTGCTCCAAAGATAATTCCGAATGGAGGAAAAAAAAGTCCTATAACTGTACCAACTGAAGCGCCAATTATACCGTATTTACTAGCACCAAATTTTTTTGAGGTATATATAGGTATTATGTAATCTAAAATAAAAATACCAAAAGCAATGACAAATGTGATAACTAATAATTTATTACTTACTTGAACATTTGAGATATTACTAAATACACATAAGCCAATCCATGAGCTCAAAGGTCCTGGTAAAACAGGAATAACACTGCCGATAATTCCGATAATCATTATTGCAAATGATAATATTAAAAAAAATATATCCATATTCTTGTTAAGATTTTTTTAAATAAATCAATTAACTTTATGAAAATATATAATATAAATCTATTGTGAGAAAAACTGTATTGATTTTTTCATTTTTTTGCTTTTTTACATGTGATTTAGACTTACAGATAAGTAAAAAAATTTCGGTCGAAGAATTTGTTGATGAGGAAATGAAATCTTTTAATTGGTCACAAGTTGATCAATTTCCGCTTTTTGAAAACTGTCTGGAAATTTCTGAAATTAGTAAAAAAAACACATGTTTTATTTCAACAATTTCAGATAGTTTACGTTTGAACTTTTTGAAAAACAACTTAGTTCTAAACAGAACTTTGGTCGATACAGTCAATATTAAATTTAAAGTAAACAAAAAGGGAATAGTAGCAATAGAAGATATTGAAATTGGAGATAAAATTATTTCTTATAAACAAATAGTTAATCGGTCTTTTACCAATACTATAGCTAATCTACCAAAATTATATCCTGCTATAAAACGAGGGCAGGAAGTTGACGTAACTTTTAATTTACCAATCCTAATATCAACGGAATAGATAAAATATGACGGATAAAATTATTTTAGGAATTGACCCTGGAACAACAATTATGGGTTTTGGAATTATAAAGGTAAAAGAAAGAAAGATGACCTTAATAATGATGAACGAATTGAATCTGACCAAGTATAAGGATCATTATTTAAAATTAAAATTAGTATTTGAAAGAACTATATCTCTGATTGAAGGGTATAGTCCAGATGAAATAGCTATAGAGGCGCCATTTTTTGGTAAAAATGTTCAAAGTATGCTAAAACTGGGCAGGGCTCAAGGAGTAGCCATGGCAGCCGGTCTTTCAAGGGAGATACCGATAACAGAATATTCTCCTAAAAAAATTAAAATGGCTATAACCGGCAATGGTAATGCTAGTAAAGAACAAGTTGCTAAAATGCTTCAAAATCTATTAAGTATTAAAGAATTACCGAAGAATCTTGATTCAACCGACGGTTTAGCCGCTGCAGTATGTCATTTTTATAATTCAAATAATAGTCTTGGAGGAGAAAAATACTCTGGATGGTCAAGTTTTATAAAAAAAAATAAAGATAAAATAAGATAGTTATAGCAAGTATTTATATTCACATACCATTTTGTAAAAAAGCATGTCATTATTGTGATTACCATTTTTCTACCACTCTAAAATCAAAAGATTCAATAATCCAGTCCATATGTGATGAAATTAAATTACGATCATCAGAATTTAGTGATTCTATCGATTCAATTTACTTTGGGGGAGGAACTCCTTCAATTTTGAGTAATAAAAACATTTCATTAATTATGAATACACTTAATGAAATGTTTAATATTTCATCTGATGCTGAAATTACCATTGAATGCAACCCTGATGATATAAACTCTGAAAAAATTAAATTTTGGAAAACAAACAAAATAAATAGGGTTAGTCTTGGAATACAATCTTTTGATGATAGTGATCTTAAATTAATGAATAGGTCTCATAATTCACAGCAAGCATTACTTTCCTTAGATCTGATTAAGAAAAATTTTGAAAATTATTCTATAGATTTAATGTATGGAATTCCAAATTCCTCTTTTGATCAATGGAAAAAAAATCTTGAAATATTGACAAGAAATAATATTCCTCATTTATCTACTTATGCTTTGACAGTTGAGCCTAAAACAGCTTTAAAAAAATTAATTGAAAATAAAAAAATTGATAAAATAAGTGAATCAAATCAGAGAATTCAATATGATTATACTTTTAAAAATTTGTCTGCACTTGGTTATATTAATTATGAGTTTTCTAGTTACTCAAAACCTGGGTACGAATGTCAAAATAATTTAGGGTATTGGGATAGGAAAAAATATTTTGGTTTTGGCCCTTCTGCTCACTCTTTTGACGGAAAGAAAAGGAAATGGAACATTAGTAATAATCAGCTATTTCAAGAAAGTATAAAAAATAAACAGTTACCTCAAAAATCTGAAGAATTAGTGGATAAAGACATATACAATGAAATTATAATGATCGGTTTACGTAGATCAACAGGAATTAATATTGATAAATTAAAAGGTATGTTTAATGAAAAATATATTAATCATTTTTTAAGAGAAATATCTCCAAAAATTAAACAAGGAATTTTGGTAAAAAAAGTCAATAAAATTCATACTTCTGAGAACTATAAATTTATGACTGACGGTATAGCTTCTGATTTATTTATAACAGATTAGTTAATAATGATTAATTAAAAAAAACATTATCTTAAAGTAAATTTTATTTTATGGAATGGAAAGGGGTTATGCCAGCAATTACTACAAAATTCAATTCTAAGAATCAGTTAGACTTAAATTTATTTAATAAGAACTTAAGTTTTCAGATTGATTCAGGTGTTGACGCTATTGTACTAGCGGGTTCGTTAGGAGAAGCAAGTACTTTATCTCAGAAGGAGAAGAATATTTTAACGGATAATACTGTACAGCTTGTTGAGGGTCGAGTTCCGATAGTGGTTAATATAGCTGAGCAAACAACACATGAAGCGATTAAGTGTGCTGAAGATGCTGAAAAATTTGGTGCTCGAGGCTTAATGGTATTACCTCCAATGAGATATAAGTCTGGCAGAAATGAAACAATCGATTATTTTAAGTCCATAGCAAACTCAACAAGTCTACCTATAATGATTTACAATAATCCTGTTGATTATGGGATAGAAGTAACTTTGGACATGTTTAATGAACTATTAAAATGTAAAAATATTAAAGCTGTAAAAGAGTCAACAAGAGATATTTCAAATATTACCAGATTGAAAAATAGTTTTGGGTCAAGGTTGAAAATTATGACGGGCGTTGATACAATTGCTTTAGAAAGCCTATTGATGGGAGCTGATGGGTGGATAGCCGGTCTTGTTTGCGCATTCCCGCAAGAGACTGTCGCAATTTATAAACTACAGAAAATCGGAAAAATTAAAGAAGCAATTGAGATATATAGATGGTTTCTTCCTTTACTGGAACTTGATATAAATCCAAAGCTTGTTCAAAATATTAAATTAGCTGAATCTATTCTAAAAATTGGTTCAGAATACGTAAGATTACCTAGAAAACCTCTTAGTGGAACTGAAAGAGAAAATGTTTTGAATATAATAAATGTGGGGATTAAAAATAGGCCTGATTTGTCGAACTATAAATATTAATTATGATTACTGGTAAAAATTATATTGGCGCAGATTTGTCCTCAGATTCAACGGTAAGTTTTAAAACATTTAACCCCTTATTGAATATTGAAAATAAAACAACTTTCTTTGAAGCAAGTGACTCTGAAATACAAAAAGCAACGAAACTTGCACATGATGCATTTAGAGTCTTTAAACTGGTTTCAGCAAAGCAGAGATCAGAATTTTTAATACAAATTTCTGAGGAATTAAAATCAATTTCTGATGATATCATAAACATATATTGTTCTGAAACAGGATTGCCAGAAGGTAGATGTAAGGGGGAATTAGGAAGAACAATAAATCAACTCTTAAGCTTTGCCACCCTACTAAAAGAAGGCAGTTATCAAGAGGTCTCAATTGACACCCCACTTCCAGAGAGAAAGCCGATGCCAAAACCTGACTTAAGAAAAATGTTAATGCCAATAGGCCCTGTTTTAGTTTTTGGAGCAAGTAATTTCCCACTAGCTTATTCAACTGCCGGAGGAGATACAGCTTCTGCTCTTGCGGCTGGATGTCCTGTTATTTTAAAATCACATCCAATGCATGCGGGAACAGGTGAAGTAGTATCATCTGCAATTATTCGAGCAGCTAAAAAAACAAACATGCCTAATGGCGTTTTTTCTAATTTGAATAGTAAAGGAATCGAAGTTGGAGTTAAGTTGGTAAACAACTCTTATGTCAAGGCGGTTGGTTTTACAGGAAGTTTAAAAGGAGGTAGAGCAATATATGACTTAGCCTCACAGAGATCTCATCCTATTCCAGTTTTTGCCGAGATGGGAAGTGTTAATCCAGTTTTGATTTTTCCTAAAAAACTACAAAAAGAATATAGCGAATTAGCCATCCAATATGCTAAATCAATTACTGTAGGATCTGGACAGTTTTGTACAAATCCGGGTATTATAATTTCTTTTAAATCAGATTATTTTGATTTATTTATAAACAAATTAGTTCAAGAAATTCAAGAAATATCTCCCTCTTGTATGCTACATCCTAACATCTATAATTCATATAATTTAGGTCTACAAAAAATTAAAAAAAATAAAAATGTTTCTGAACTAACAAGTTACAGTGATAAGTATGAAAATAACTTCCCAAGGCATGTTATTTCACGGGTAAGTGCTGAAAAATTCATTGAAGACAAATGCTTACAGCATGAAATATTCGGTCCTTGCTCTTTAATTATAACCTGTCAAGATGAAGAGGAAATCCTAAAGGTAATAGAATCTTTAGATGGTCAGTTAACGGGTACAATATTAGCTCAAGATCATGACACATTTTTATCTCAACAAATAATCGACACATTTGAATTAAAAGTGGGTAGAATCATTTTTAACGGGGTGCCAACAGGAGTTGAGGTTTGTTCTTCAATGACTCATGGAGGACCATATCCTGCTTCTACCGATAGTAGATTCACAGCAGTAGGAATCAATTCCATAAAGAGATGGTTGAGACCTGTAAGCTATCAAGATTTTCCTCAAAGTTTACTCCCTGATGAACTAAAAAACGATAACCCTTTAAATATTAATCGTATTATAGATGGAGTTGTAACCAGAGAAGGCGATTCTCATTTTGAAAATACATAACCCTATGAAATACAGTTATTTTTTTGTGTTAATTTTTATTTGTTCCTGTAATACAAATGAACAAAATCTTGAGGCTATTATACAGGAATATCAAAATTATGAGAGCTATGATAATGAGGAATATCCTTTGGGAAATTTTTCATCAGAATATTTTAAAAGTGAAAAGGAATTCGCAGAAAATATTCTGTTAAAATTATCAAAGATCGATACTGATAAATTGGATGAAAATGATAATATTTCCTATGAATTACTTTCGTTTGTTCTGAATGATGTAATTGCTTATTATGATTTCGAAAGATTTCTTAATCCTCTTCTTTCAGACTCTGGCTTTCAT
This sequence comes from uncultured Bacteroidota bacterium, assembly GCA_902509675.1. GTDB lineage: Bacteria > Bacteroidota > Bacteroidia > Flavobacteriales > Flavobacteriaceae > MED-G13. The sequence continues at coordinate 26,295 of CABWYN010000001.1, forward strand.
AGTAGTTTGGTCTATAATGTCCGTCCTTTATATAATTATAATCAGGTGAAAAGTTATTTAAATAAGCTAAATGCAATCCCAAATTATGTAGATCAATATTTACCACTAATTAGTGAAGGATTAGAAAAAGGTGTATCACAACCTCTAGTTATATTTAACGGTTATGAATCAACTTATAATGACCATATTACTGATAATTATGAATCAAACTATTTTTATTCCCCGTTTAAAAACTTGCCAAAAGATCTTTCTGAAAATCAAAAGGATTCAGTATTAATTGAAGCTAAAAAAGTGATTGAAAAAAATGTTGTTCCTCAATTTAGAAGAATAAAGGGCTTTTTTGAAAATGAATATTATCCAAATACGCGAACTGCTATTGGGGTTTCTGAAACACCAAGGGGTTCCCGGTTCTATCAGGACAGAATTAACTACTATACGACAAGTAAAACATATACGGCTGAAAAAATTCATCAAATTGGCTTAAGTGAAGTAGATAGAATTAAAAAAGAAATGATTAAAATCATTGAAGAATTAAATTTTCAAGGTTCTTTTGATGATTTTTTTAAATTTTTAAGAACCGATGATCAGTTTTATGCAACTACTCCAAAAGAGCTACTTATGTATGCAAGGGATATTTCTAAAAGAGCCGACGAACAGCTTCCAAGATTTTTTAAAACACTTCCAAGAAAACCTTATGGAGTTGCGCCAGTACCAGATGCGATTGCTCCAAAATATACTGGTGGTAGATATGTAGGCACTTCAAAAAACAGCTCCGAACCTGGTTACTATTGGGTTAACACCTATGACTTGAAAAGTAGAACTTTATACACTATTCCGGCACTAACTGTTCATGAGGCAGTTCCAGGTCATCACCTTCAAAGTGCTCTAAATAATGAATTAGGCGATAGTATTCCAAGATTCAGAAGAAATCTATATTTATCTGCATACGGAGAAGGCTGGGGTTTATACACTGAGTTTTTAGCTGATGAAATGGGTATTTACACAACACTCTACGAAAAATTTGGCAAATTCACTTATGAGATGTGGAGAGCATGTAGATTAGTAGTTGACACAGGAATACACGCAAAAGGATGGACACGTGAACAGGCAGTAAATTATATGTCTAGCAATACAGCATTATCTATGCATGAGGTTAATACTGAAATTGACAGATATATTTCATGGCCAGGCCAGGCATTGTCTTATAAAATTGGTGAGCTAAAAATAAGAGAATTAAGAAAAATGGCAGAAAATAAATTGAATGAAAAATTTGATGTAAGAGAATTCCACGAGATAATCTTGGAATATGGAACGGTCACTCTATCGATTCTGGAAAGAAGAATTAATAATTATATACTTAAAAATATCAATGAGTAAACATACTTTTGATTGTATTGATGCACATACTTGTGGAAATCCAGTAAGATTGATCTTGACCGAGAATCCCAAACTTATTGGTAAAACCATGAGTGAAAAAAGATTAGATTTTTTAACTAATCATGATTGGATTAGAAAGTCACTAATGTTTGAACCCAGAGGTCATGATATGATGAGTGGAGGTATGATATATCCTGCAGAAAATCCATTAAATGATTTTTCAATTTTATTTTTAGAGACATCTGGGTGTTTGCCTATGTGTGGTCATGGTACAATTGGAATAGTAACAATTGTTCTTGAAGAAAAAATCATCAAACCAAAGGTTGAAGGAATTTTAAAAATTGAAGTTCCTGCAGGAATAATTCATGTCAATTATAAAATAAAAAATGAAAAAGTTGAGTGGGTAGAGATAAGGAATGTTCATAGCTATTTAGCTGCACAAGATTTGACAATTGTTTCTGATAATTTAGGTGAAATAAAATTTGATGTTTCATATGGTGGAAATTTTTATGCCATAATTGATAATCAAGAAAATTATGCTGGTCTTAAAAATTACAAGGCTGAACAGCTAATTTCGTACTCGCGTGAAATCAGAGATAAGATTAATAAAAAATATAAAAATAAATTTATTCACACTATTGATAAATCAATAAGAGATGTATCTCATATTTTGTGGACAGGTCAAGTGATCGATAATGATTCTTCGTCAAGAAATGCTGTGTTTTACGGAGATAAAGCAATTGACAGATCCCCATGTGGCACAGGTAGTTCTGCTAGGATGGCACAATTATTTGCACAGAAAAAACTAAAGGTTGATGAGGATTTTATTCATGAAAGTTACATCGGATCAAAATTTACGTGTAGAATTGAAAAATCTTCTAAAATTAATAATATAAATGGTATTTCTCCCGTAATTAGAGGTTGGGCTAAAATCTATGGCTATAACAAAATAATTGTTGATAGTTCAGATCCTTTTTATAAAGGATTCCAAGTAATATAAATATGTCTAAAAAGGTATTAATCGTTGGAGGTGGAATTATTGGAATATGCTCAGCATATTTTTTAAAAAAAGAAGGCTTCGACGTAACAATAGTCGATAAGTCGGGAATGAATGCTGGAGCTTCTTACATTAACGCTGGCTATTTATCTCCTGGACACATTATTCCTTTGGCATCACCAGGTGTAATTTCTCAAGGTCTTAAGTGGATGTTTGACTCTTCAAGTCCATTTTACATTCAACCTAGATTAAATACAGCATTTGTTAAATGGTTATATGCTTTTAATAAATCATGTACTGAAAAGAATGTAAAAAATTCAATTAAGCCTATTATTGATCTTTCTGTTTTTAGTCAAAAACTTCTAGATCAGATCAAGTCAGAAAACCAAATGTCATTTCATTACGAAAAAAAAGGTTTAATGATGTTGTGTAAATCTGAAAAGCACCTTAAAAAGGAAGAGGAGGTAGTAAAAAGAGCTGTTGAAAGTGGTTTAAGTGCTAAAATGTTAAGCCCTCAAGATATAAAACTAATTGAACCCAACATCAAAATTGATACAATTGGGGCTGCATACTTTAAATCTGATCATCACACAACACCAGGTGAATTAATTTTAGAACTAAAAAAATTCATCACTGAAAACGGGGTAAAATGTTTAAAAAACACCGAAATTGAAAGTTTTGATATAGACAGAGATAGGATAAAATCTGTTACCGTTTCTGGAAAAAGTGTAAAATTTGACGAATATGTTTTATCAGCTGGAACCTGGACATCAGAAATATGTAAGAAGTTAGGGTTTGAATTACTTTTACAGGCTGGAAAAGGATATAGTATCAATCATCATAAAGAAACTGGATTAACTTGTCCTGCAATTTTAGTTGAAGCTAAATGTGCTGTTACTCCAATGAATGGATTTTCTAGGTTTTCGGGAACAATGGAAATCTCGTCAATTAATAATAAATTAAGGATGAATAGAGTAAATGCCATAGCCGATTCTGTTGAATCATTTTATCCGTCAATTAAAATTTCAGAAACAGAAAGAAATAATGCAGGTTTTGGATTTCGTCCGATTTCAGCTGATGGTTTACCTTATATCGGCAGAACAAACAAATTAAAAAATGTCACAATAGCGACTGGTCATGGAATGATGGGTTGGAGTATGAGCACAGGAACAGGAAAGATTATTTCAGAAATAATTTCTGACAAAAAAACCTCAATAGACATTGATAGATTTAATCCAAACAGGAAATTTTAATTATATTTTATAAAATCTTCGTTCAAGACTTTTTCAATAAAAAATAATAAATTTTCGGCATCTTTTTTATTAAAAATCATGGGTGGTTTTATTTTGATGACGTTGTGGTCAATTCCGTCATTACTCATTAAAAACCCAAGATCTTTCATTCTATTCTTCAAATATTTTGCCTTTTCTTTTAGTGGATTTAATTTTTCGTCTACTAATTCAAAGCCAATAAATAACCCTCTTCCCCTAACATCTCCAATAATAGGATATTTTTTGGCTAATTTATTTAGTCCTATTTTTATATAGTTACCGATTAAATATGCATTACTCTGTAAATTTTCTGATTCTATCGTATCAATAACCTCCGAGGCAATTTTACAAGAAACCGGGTTTCCTCCAAAAGAACTAAAAAATTCCATCCCATTATTAAATTTATCTGAGATCTCTTTACTGCAGACTACGGCTCCGATTGGGTGACCGTTACCCATTGGTTTGCCAAGTGTAACTATATCTGGAATGACATCGTATAATTCAAAACCCCAATATTTTTCACCTACTCTTCCAAATCCTGTCTGCACTTCATCACATATCAAAACAATATTATTTTTCTTAAATAAGCTATGACACTTTTTAAGAAATGTTTTTGGGAGTTCAATCTGCCCACCACAGCTCAAAATTGGCTCAATTATCATAGAACTAATACCCCCTTTTTTAGTATTTGACCGATTAACAATTTTCTCAACATGAGAAAAATATTTTTTTGAAGTATTTTTTCCACGATACTTTCCGCGGAACATATCAGGCATAGGTATTTCATAAATATTATCTAATTTTCCTTTACCTCCCTTGCTCATATATTTGTAATTACTAAGATTTATTGCATAGTTAGTATTTCCGTGGTACCCTCCTTTTGATACAATATGATTATTACTTTTTGTGTAAACTTCACTCATACGGATTGCCAATTCATTGGCTTCACTTCCAGAATTAACAAAGTATATTTTTGATAATTTTTTCGGAAATTTTTGAATTAACTTTTCACTAAGCTCTAAAATTTCTTTGTGCAGGTATCTGGTATTGGTATTTAAAATTGATAATTGGCTTTTTGCAGATTTTACAACATTTATATTTTGATGACCAACATGTGCTATGTTGTTTACTGTATCTAAATACTTTCGCCCATCATTATCAAAAAGAAATTGGTTTAACCCTCGGACAATATGTAAAGGTTTTTGATAGCTTAACTTAAGATTTGCACCTAAATATTTATTTCTGAGTTTTAATAATTCATCATTATTTTGAATATTGGTAGTTGGTAATTTAATATTTAAAATCTTTTCCGGATTGGGACAGATACTTGACCAGATATCTTTTTCATCAAAAAAACATACCCCAGGAAAATCATCCTTAAAGTCAAATAATGACAGCATTACTTGAAAATGTAAATGTGGAGTCCATCCTCCATTTTCTTTTTTACTCCCGATTTCTCCAATTTTTTGCCCTTTCTTTATTACTTGTCCTTTCTTTATTTTTGATTTTTTTTGATCTGATAAATGTCCATAAAGAGAATAATATTTAACATCTTCTATTGAATGTTCAATGATAATTAAGCCCCCGTACCCTTTTTTTGTTTTATCATTGGTGATAATTTTTACAAAACCATCCATAATAGAATAAATCGAGGTTTTTTCATTTACCCAAAAATCAATTCCTAAATGTGTTGTTCTATTTTGTATACCATAATCGGTAATCTTTTCATAATCTGAAGAATCATAGACAGGTCTAACTTCCATATAACCTCCGCATAATAATTTATTTTCTGTGTTAGATTTTAACTTTTCCTCAAAAGCTTCATTATGTAAAATCATTTCATTTTCTAGCCATTCGCTGTTAACACCCATGTCTATTGGTTGAATAATTTTATCATTTAAACCTTTGAATAATATTTTCAGAGAAGAAACATTTGTTTTGATAATTTCTTTAAATTTCTTTTCATTTTTATGAGCTGAATATCCACATGATTTTCTGAAAAAACAGGTAGCCAAATCTTTGTCAATATTAGACCATTTATCGAACAAAAATTTCATATCATCTTGACTAATAACCAGGTATTTATTTTCCCTATTTAATCTTTCATTTAGTTTAGATTTCACTATTGAGACTGTAATTCTCATTAAAATTAAATCGTATAAAAAATCAATTTCTTTCTCCTTCAGTTTAATATTGTTATTGAACCCTTCTAAAACATCACAGGCAGAAATTAACGGGTTTTCACTTCCGATAATTGAATATGTGCATAATATAGCCACCTCGTTTATTAATTGACTATATATACAATCTCCAAAATCAATAATCCCTGAAATAGTTGGGTTTTTAAAATTTTCAGAGACAATTATATTGTTATCATTGATATCATTATGAATAATAGATTTTCTTAATTTCTTATATTTTTTTTCTACTTTCTTAAATTTAGCTATGAGTTTTTTGACAACACGTTTTTGTGACAATTCCAGTAAATCAATGTATTGCTCTGTCCATAAAAAATTTTGTAGATCCCAGTGAAAGTTTTTTCTGGAGTAAACTTTTTTAACCGATTTTAGTCCATTCAAAATTTCAGCAGAAACCTTACCTAGTTCAAGCCTTAATGATTTATTTATCGGATTTACCTTGGACCACAATCTTCCTTCAATCCAAGAATTTGCTCTAAAAAATCTGAGATTATTGTTTTCATCAACAAAGGATCCAAATAAGCGGCCATTTATGGTCACTGTATTGACAGAAGTATTATTGTTTTTTTTTAGTGAGTAAAGAATGTTAGTCTGAAATTTAACAAAATCTTTTTTAGTATTAACAGGGTATATTTTAAAGAAATATGATTTATTTTTAGCAACTAATTTAAAGTTATCATCTTTTTCCCCATCCAATTGAACAGCTTTTGATCTGATTTTATAATTAGAAAAGACAAGTTTTTCTATAAATTTTAATTCAAGCTTGCTATTCATTATTCAGTGTTAACTATTGGATAGTAAATTACCAATTACCGTTTTTAAAAACAATTTATATCTTCCAATTCTCAAACTATTGTTTATATTTGCCTTTCAATTTTGCGGGCGTGGTGGAATTGGTAGACACGCTAGACTTAGGATCTAGTGCCGCAAGGTGTGAGAGTTCGAGTCTCTCCGCCCGCACAAATTCTTGATTTATCTCCAATAAGAGTTATCAATCCTTCTTCCTTATCAATAAAAAAAGTTTATTTTTAACAAATGAATCTGAACGATTTTAAGTCTGTAAAAATTATAAATGAAATCTCCCAAAGGAAATATTCATGGGAATCTCCAAGTAATATTGCGCTTGTTAAATACTGGGGAAAAAATACTGATCAGACTCCAAAAAATCCATCCATTAGCTTCACGTTGTCAAATTGTAAAACCACAACAAACGTAGAATTTACAAAATCACGTTTGAAATCAGATTCTGTTGATTTTGAGATTACTTTTGAAGGTCAAAAAAATAAAAAGTTTAGACCTAAAATCGAAAAATATTTTTCTAATATTTTAGAATATTGTCCATACTTAATTAATTATAATATAATCATTAACACAAATAATAGCTTCCCTCACAGTAGTGGAATAGCTTCTTCAGCTAGTGGTATGAGTGCACTTTCTCTTTGCATTATGAGCTTTGAAAATGATCTTACAGATCTTGGTAACAAAGAATATTTTTATAAAAAAGCATCTTTTCTCTCTAGGATTGGATCTGGAAGTGCCTGTAGAAGTATATACGGAGGTATTAATTTATGGGGAGCCAACGATGAATTTAAAAATAGTTCTGATTTCTACTCGATAAAGCTCGAAGAAAATATTTCGTCAAATTTTCATAATTATCGCGATACAATATTGATCATTGATAAGAATGAAAAGGAAGTTTCAAGTTCAGTAGGTCATGAACTTATGAATCAACATTCTTTTTCTGACCTGCGTTTCAGACAAGCTTTTGAAAATATTTCTAAATTAAATTCTATTTTAAAAAATGGCGATCTTCATGAATTTTGTCTATTAGTAGAAAGTGAAGCATTGACTTTGCACTCACTAATGATGAGCAGTAATCCATCATATTTGTTAATGAAGCCAGAAACATTAAGTGTGATTAATCTTATTCAGGAATTTAGAAAATCTACTAACATTCCCGTCTGTTTCACATTGGACGCTGGCGCAAATGTTCATGTTTTATATCCAGATGAAAACAGTAATGAAGTTTCAGGTTTTATCAAAAACACCTTGTCAAAGTTTTGTGTAAATAGAAAGTTTATAGATGACAACATTGGGAAAGGCCCTAAGCAAAACTAAATTTGTATATTTGAATTGATGAAAGGACCTTTATTTTATTCGAAGATTTTATTATTTGGTGAATACGGTATTATAGAAGATTCCAAAGGTTTATCAATTCCCTATAATTTTTTTAACGGTGCCTTAAAAATTACAGATTCTTCTAATGAAGAATCTAAAAAATCAAATCTAGTGTTATCTCAGTTTTCTGCTTATTTAAAAACTACAGATATTAACCTTGATTTAAACTCCTTTGACAAGCATATTGAAAAGGGAATGTATTTTGACTCCTCTATCCCAAAGGGATATGGAGTAGGTAGTAGTGGCGCTCTGGTTGCTGCTGTTTATGAAAAATATGCAAATAATAAAATAACTGTATTAGAAAATTTAACCAGAGAAAAACTTCTTGTCTTAAAAGCAATTTTTTCAAAGATGGAATCCTTTTTTCATGGAAAGTCATCTGGGCTAGATCCTCTGAACAGCTACCTGAGCATACCGATACTAATTAAATCTAAAAATGATATTAATGTAACGGGTATTCCTAGTCAAAAATCTAAGGGATCGGGCGCAGTATTTTTATTAGACAGTGGTCAAACTGGATCAACTGCTCCTATGGTAAATATTTTCATGGAAAAAATGAAAAAAGAAGGATTTAGAAATATGCTGAATTCACAATTTATAAAGCATACAAATATTTGTGTAGATAGTTTTTTAAATGGAGATATAAACAACCTTTTTAAAAGTACAAAGAAGTTGTCTCAAGTTGTTTTTGATAACTTTAAACCAATGATACCTAAAGAATTTCATGATCTATGGGAAAAAGGAATTGACAACGGATCTTACTTTTTGAAACTTTGTGGTTCTGGAGGTGGAGGTTATATACTAGGGTTTGCCCCAGATATTGAGGAGGCAAAAAAAGATCTTGATGGTTATAATTTAGAAGTCGTTTACCACTTTTAGATAGTATGTCTGCTAAAACAAAACAAAGATCAATTATTTTTAAGTTTTTAAGTATTTTTTCTGTAGTAAGAGGTTATAATGTATTACTAATTGTTTTTGCTCAATACCTAACATCCGTTTTTATTTTAAGTGACAAAACTTATTTTGAAGTACTTTTTGACAAGAGCTTGTTTCTTATTATTTGTTGCTCATCTTTGTCAATTGCTTCCGGATATATAATTAATAATTTTTATGATAAAGAGAAGGATCTCATTAATAAGCCCGTAAAGTATAAAATAGATGATTTAGTAAATAATGCAACACAGCTCAGATTTTATTTTTTCTTAAATTTTATTGTAGTTCTTATTGCTTCGTTTATTTCTTTGAGAGCAGTATTGTTTTTTTCAGTTTATATATTTTTTCTGTGGTTTTATTCTCATAAAATAAAGCGTTTGGTCTTTCTTGGAAATTTATTTTATTCTTTATTAACGGTAACTCCGTTTTTTGCAATTTTACTTTATTTTAAGAATATAGACGTAATAATTATTGCTTATGCTTTGTTTCTTTTCTTTATGCTTCTTCTAAAGGATATTACCAAAGACTTAAAAAATTTAAAAGGTGATTTTTCACTGGATTATAAAACCATCCCAGTTGTTTTCGGCGAGAGCTTCACTAAAGCAATACTCTCATTGATAGCATTCATAAACATCTTTTTACTTTTTAATTTATATTTTAATTTTTCCAAGGGATATATGACATTATTTTACGGGCTCTCACTTATATTGCTACTGGTTTTTTTGATAAAATTATTTCTTTCAAAAAAGGTCTCTGACTATTTATTTTTGCATAATATCTTAAGATTCATAATTGCTTTTGGTGTGTTATCTATAGTTTTTATTGGATTATAATTCACAAATTATTTAATTAAATTTAAAATCCCCATAATAAAATTATTATGAGGATAATTTGTACTCAAGGTGGGAATCGAACCCACACTCTAAAAGAACTGGATTTTGAATCCAGCGCGTCTACCAATTCCGCCACTTGAGCATTCGGGCAAAAGTAAAAAAAATATTACGTATTAATGAAATTCCTAAATTTTAAATTTCTATTTTTACGAATCTATTACCTTATTAATTTAACTCATTAAAAACCAGCATAATACAGTGTCTTCAGAAAGCTTAAAACCAAAAATATTTAACTGTACAAACAGTTTAGATCTAGCAAAAAAAATATCAAATTCATATGGAGAAGATTTAGGAAATGTGATTATTTCAAGATTTTCAGACGGAGAATTTCAACCTTCTTATGAGGAATCAATTCGGGGCACAAGGATTTTTATTATTGGCTCGACAAATCCCTCACCTGAAAATTTAATGGAAATGCTTTTAATGTTAGATGCTGCTAAAAGAGCTTCTGCTAGGCATATTACTGCTGTTATCCCATATTTTGGATGGGCTAGACAAGATAGAAAAGACAAGCCTAGAGTTCCAATAGCTGCAAAAATGATTGCAAAAATGATTGAAACAGCTGGAGCAACTAGATTAATTACAATGGACTTACATGCCGATCAAATTCAAGGTTTTTTTCAAATTCCTGTTGATCATTTGTATGCCTCAACAATTTTTATCCCGTATATATTACAATTAAAATTGGATAATTTATGTATTGCTTCACCTGATATGGGAGGTTCTAAAAGAGCTTATGCATATTCAAAGAATTTAAGTTGTGACGTAGTAGTATGTTACAAGCAAAGGTCAAAGGCAAATGTAATTTCGCACATGGAATTAATTGGCGAGGTAAAAGGGAAAAATATAATATTAGTTGATGACATGGTTGATACTGCTGGAACCTTATCAAAAGCAGCAGATTTATTGATTGAGCGAGGTGCAATTAGCGTTAGAGCAATCTGCACACATGCAATTTTATCGGGAGATGCGTATGCTAAAATAGAAGCTTCAAATCTTGAAGAACTTATAGTAACCGATTCTGTTCCAAATATTAAGCCTCATTCTAAAATAAAAGTATTATCTTGCGCCGATTTATTTGCTGATGTTATGAGTAAAGTTCACAACAATAAGTCAATAAGTTCAAATTTTATAATGTAAATAATATTAAAAATGAAATCAATTACAATCAACGGATCTAAAAGAGAAAGCGTGGGTAAGACTTCTACAAAAGCACTGCGTAATGCTGGACAGGTTCCTTGCGTTTTATACGGAGGAGATGGACCAGTGCATTTCTCAGCACCAGAGTTGGCATTCTCTAAACTCGTATATACTGCAAATGCATATACAGTTGTAATTGCCGTTAATGAAAATGAATCTTATCCAGCTGTATTACAGGATATTCAGTTTCATCCAGTAACAGACAGAATATTACATGTAGACTTTTATCAATTATTTGATGACAAGAAAATTGCAATGGACATTCCTGTAAGAATTGTTGGAAATTCAATCGGAGTAAAACTAGGAGGGAATCTTCAAAGAAATAGAAGGAAACTTAGAATTAAAGCTTTACCCGCAAACTTACCTGATTATATCGAGATAGATATTACAGAGCTTAATATCGGAAATAGAGTTTATGTAAAAGAACTACTTAACGATAGTTATGAATTCCTTCACCCAGACAATACAGTTGTTTGCCAGGTCAGAAGAGCGCGAGCTGCTATTGTAGAAACTGCTGACGAAGAAGGAGAAGGAGAAGAAGGAGAAGAAGGAGAAGAAGGTTCAGCTGAAGATGGTGCATCTGAAAACAAAGATGAGTCATCAAAAGGTGATGCTCCTGCAGAATCATAAATTAATTAAATATTAATTAGTAAAAAAAGCATTCTGTAATTTTACAGAATGCTTTTTTATTTTTGTACAATACAAAATCTAAGAATATGAATAAATTTTTAATTGTTGGTTTAGGAAATCCAGGTGACAAGTATAAAGAAACAAGACATAATATTGGTTTTGAAATCTTAGATTTTATTTCTGATAAAAAGGAATCTAAATTTGAAGCACAAAGACTTGGAGATTTATCAGAAATTTCGATCAAAGGAAAAAAAGTTTTTTTATTAAAGCCTTCAACTTTCATGAATCTTAGTGGTAAGGCGGTTAAATATTGGATGCAACAAGAAAATATTAAAATTCAAAATATTCTTATAATTAGTGATGATTTAAATTTACCGCTAGGCAGAATTAGATTAAGACCATCAGGTAGTTGTGGGGGACATAATGGATTGGAAAACATTGAAAATGTCCTAAATTCTAATCAATATGCTAGGTTAAGAATAGGAATTTCTAGCCCGAAGGATAGTTTTAACCAGATTGACTTTGTTTTGGGAAAATTTAATAATGATGAATATGATTTACTAAGTTCTGAGTTCGTAAAAATTGATGAATTAGTAACCTCTTTTGTGCATAGTGGTGTTGATCCTACAATGAATAATTTTAACAATTAAAATTTAACTAATGATTTCATTATCCATTGATGATTACAATTTAAAAGTTCCATCTGTCGTTACTGTGGGAACTTTTGACGGAATTCATCTAGGACATCAAAAGTTAATTAATAAAGTTTCACAAATTTCAAAAGCAGAAAATTTAAAGTCAATTATCTTAAGTTTTTACCCTCATCCCAAAATTATTTTAAATAATAATCCTGAGATTAGTCTGATAAACACATTAGATGAAAAAAAAGAAATTTTAAAAAAATTTGACATCGATTTTTTTGTACTTAAAAAGTTTACAAAAGATTTTTCAAGATTATCACCTTTAGAGTTTGTACAAGATATTCTTATTAATAAATTAAATGTTAAGCATATTGTTATTGGATATGATCATCATTTTGGAAGAAATAGAGATGCGAGTGTTTTGGAATTAAAGCGGTTTTCTAATATTCTTGATTTTAAGGTAACTGAAGTGTCAGCTTTGATTAAGGATGATATTTCAGTTAGTTCAACTAAGATCAGAGATTATATTCGGAATGGTGATTTTAAATCAGCTAACAAATATTTAGGTTACGATTTTATTTTGACGGGCAGCGTAGGCAAAGGTTTAGGCAGAGGAAAGATTTTAGGTTTCCCAACTGCAAACATTACCTTAGAGACCGATAAAATAAAACCTGGAAATGGTGTTTATTTCGTTTATTCAATGATCGATAATACTATTATTTATGGGATGATGAATATTGGCCTTAATCCCACATTTAAAGATAAAAGCCCATCCATTGAAATACACTTTTTTAATTTCAAAGAGGATTTATACAATTTAGAGGTTTCGATTTGTATTATTGAAAAAATCAGAGATGAAATTAAGTTTACTAATGCTGATCAGTTGGCTGCACAATTGGAAATTGATCAAAAAAAATGTTTTGAATTAATTAGTATAGTGAAAAAAACCACTTAAATTTATTTTATGTTAAAAACATCATTCATAATTGAAAACAAAGAAACAGTAATTAAATCTTTAAAAAAGAGGAATTTTAAATCTGAAGCTTTGATTGATGAACTTATCTCATTAGATAATCAAAGGAAAGAAGTACAGACTGATTATGAATCAAAGCTCTCCAAATCAAATTCTATTTCTAAAACTATTGGCCAACTATTTAAAGATGGTAAGAAAGAGGAAACCATAGGTCTTAAGGAAGAAAGCCTTAAAATTAAACAGGAAACAAAATTACTTTCTGAAAAATTAAATGACATAAAAAATAAAATTAACAATATTCTTTATCAGATTCCAAATATACCCCACGATAAAGTTCCTAGCGGTAACACACCTGAAGACAATGTTGTTATTTTCAACTCTGAATTCACTGTTGATATGGAAGCTAAACATCCTCATTGGGAATTAGCAGAAAAATATGATATTATTGATTTTGAATTGGGCAATAAAATAACTGGGTCTGGTTTCCCCGTCTACAAGGGATTGGGTGCTAAACTTCAAAGAGCACTAATTTCATTTTTTTTAGATTGTAATATTTCTTTCGGATATGAAGAGGTTCAGGTTCCTCATTTAGTTAATGAGGATTCAGCTTTTGGAACAGGGCAACTTCCTGATAAAGAAGGGCAAATGTATTCCATCCCAGAGGATAATTTATACTTGATTCCAACCGCTGAAGTTCCCATAACTAATATTTTTAGAAATGAAATTATAAGTGAATCAAAGCTGCCGATATTAAGAACTGGATATACCCCTTGTTTTAGAAGAGAAGCTGGGAGCTATGGATCTCACGTGAGAGGTTTAAATAGACTTCATCAGTTTGATAAAGTTGAAATTGTTAGAATTGATCATCCAGAGAATTCATACGATTCTTTAGAAATTATGAAAGATCAAATAAAAAGTGTAATAGAAAAATTAGAACTTCCTTTTCGAATAATAACTCTTTGCGGCGGTGATTTAGGATTTACTTCCGCACTAACATATGATTTTGAAATATATTCACCAGCTCAGGAAAAGTGGTTAGAAGTTTCTTCTGTCTCCAATTTTGAAACATTTCAATCAAATAGATTAAAAATTAGGTATAGAAATTCTGAAGGAAAGACAAATCATACGCATACATTAAACGGAAGTTCTTTGGCTCTTCCTAGGGTTTTAGCCGCATTGATTGAAAATAATCAGACAGAGGAAGGCATTACAATACCAAAAGCATTACAGCCATACACTGGATTTTCTATAATAAAATAATCTGATTTTGCAATTTGTTAAACCCAAGAAATCATTAGGTCAACACTTCTTAAAGGATAATAATATTGCAAATAAAATAGTCGAATCTTTAGACCAAAATTCTAAAAATGTTTTAGAAATTGGGCCTGGTACAGGAATTCTTACTAGATTTTTAATTAAAAAAAAATATAATTTAAAACTTGTTGAAATCGACAATGAATCAGTTTTATTTTTAATTAATCAGCTTGGTATTGACGAAAATATGATTATTGAAAATGATTTTCTAAAGCTAGATTTACAAAAAGTTTTTGGAGGAAATAATTTTTCGATTATTGGAAATTTCCCGTACAACATTTCATCCCAAATAGTTTTTAAAATTTTAGAATACAGAACTATGGTTTCTGAAATGTGTGGCATGTTCCAGTATGAAGTTGCAGAAAGAATTTGTGAGTCAGAGGGGACTAAAAAATATGGAATTCTTTCCGTTTTAACTCAAGCTTTCTTTGACGTAGAGCTTTTATTCGAGGTTTCTAATCATTTATTTATTCCTCCTCCAAAAGTAAATTCTGCCGTTATTTTATTAAAACGAAAACAGGTCATTAATTTAGATTGTGATGAGAAATTATTTTTTAAAATTGTAAAATTATCTTTTCAACAAAGAAGAAAAACAATTAGAAATAGTTTAAAAAAAATTAATTTAAGTAATAATTTAAGAGAAGATAGTATCTTTGACAACAGACCAGAGCAACTTTCTGTTAATCAATTTGTTAAATTGACTAAATTAGTTCAAGGTGACTTAAAAATGTAGATTTGAAAAAAACTCAAAAACATACAAAATTTAAACTTACTGAGGATTTAATTATTAAGATTGTTAATTTCATTGATTCCTCGGATAATAAATCTATTAAAGAGATATTTGACTCTTTCCATCACGCGGACATTGCTGAAATTTTAGACGAGTTAAATTCCGCTCAAGCTACCTACATAATTAAGTTATTAGACTCAGAAAAAACCTCTGAGGTCTTAATGGAATTAGATGATGATTATCGTGAAAAAATTCTAAAGAATCTATCAATACGAGAAATTGCTGAAGAGATAGAAGAACTTGATTCAGATGATGCTACCGATATTATTCTTGAATTACCAGAAGAAAAGCAGAAAAAAGTAATATCAAAAATTGCTGATGCAGAACTTAAAGCAGATATTAAAGAATTACTTAAGTATGAAGAAGATTCTGCGGGTAGTTTAATGGCAAAAGAACTGATAAAGGTAAATGAAAACTGGTCGGTAACCCGATGTGTAAAGGAAATGAGATTACAGGCCTCAGAAGTTACAAGAGTACACTCAGTATATGTAGTGAATAATGAAAATGTTCTTATCGGAAGATTATCTTTAAAAGATTTGTTAGTTGCTAATCCAAAATCTAAAATTAAATCAATCTATAAATCTAATGTTGATTATGTATATGATTTTGATTCTGCTGAGCATGTTGCTAGTATTATGCAAAAGTATGATTTAGATGCTGTTCCAGTTGTAACCAAAAAGAAGAATTTATTAGGTAGAATTACAATTGACGATATAGTCGACCTTATAAAAGAGGAAGCAGAAGAAGACTATCAATTAGCAGCAGGTATATCTCAAGATGTCGACGTTGATGATACAATATTTGAGCTAACTAGAGCAAGATTACCGTGGCTTATTGTTGGGCTTATTGGAGGAATTGGAGCAGCTTTTATTATGGGTGGATTTGATGAAATTTTAGCTCAATATGAAATCCTATTTTATTTCACTCCGCTAATTGCCGCAATGGCTGGAAATGTTGGTGTCCAATCCAGTGCTATTATTGTACAGGGTTTAGCAAATAATGATATAAAAGGAAGTATAAACAACAGACTATTCAAAGAGACATTGTTGTCGATTTTAAATGGAATAATACTAGCCGCTATTCTTTTTTTATTTATTTACTTTTGGCAAAGCGATTTTAATCTTTCACTAGCTTTATCAATTTCTTTAGTTTGTGTTATTATTGTTGCCGGAATAATAGGAACATTCATTCCTTTATTCCTTAATCAAAGAGGTATAGATCCTGCTATTGCTACAGGTCCATTTATTACAACTAGTAATGATATTTTTGGTATTTTAATTTACTTTGTTGTAGCCAAATTAATATTAGGAATTTAAAATGAAAAATATTTTAGTTCTGTGTACTGGTAATTCATGCAGAAGTCAAATTGCTCATGGTTATTTCCAATTTTTTCTTAAGAATAAAGCAAATATATATAGTGCTGGAATTGAAACTCATGGAATTAATAAATATGCTGTGAAGGTCATGAGTATGGACAGCATAGATATTGAAAATAACACGTCTAATTTGGTTGACGAATATGTGCAAATTGATTTTGACTTTATAATCACTGTGTGTGATCATGCAAATGAAACTTGTCCTTATATTCCTTTAGAAAATGCTCTAAGGATTCATAAGAATTTTGAAGATCCCTCAAAATTAGATATCAAAAATGAGAATTTGAAAATTGATAATTACATAAATTGCAGAAATCAAATCAAAGATTATTGTAGGGAATTTAGTTTAAAATATTTTCAGGAATAATTTTTTAAATTATTTCCTGATAAATGAACAATACTCCATCCTTTTACAATTTCAGCGCCTTTACTTTCATAAAACTTAATTGCACTTTGGTTCCAGTCTATAACATTCCACGAAATTCTTCGTGCACCAATTTTCTTTCCATATCGAATGACTTCATCAAAAAGTTTACTGCCAATTCCATTATTTCTCATTGTCTTGGTTATAATGAGATCTTCTAAATGAAGTGTCTTGCCTTTCCATGTTGAAAATCTATTATATATAATTGCAGCTCCAACAATAGTGTTGTTAACTTCAGCAATTAAACATTTAAAAAGGGGAGGTGTAGATGAAAAACCCATATTTGCTAATTCTTTTATATCTATTTCAACGGCATCTGGTTCTTTTTCATAAACAGCAAGTTCAACTATTAATTTATGAACTGAGTTCATGTCTTTTTTTTGAGCTTCTCTAATTAAAATTTTCATAACTTTAATATTTACAAACATTCTTTGCTTTAATAAATTACGTCAATTATATGTTAAATAAAAATCTCACACTAGGAGAATTTATAATCAAGAATCAGGCTTCTTTTAAATATTCTTCAGGTGAACTTTCCAGCTTGATCAACTCGATACGATTGGCTGCTAAAATTGTAAATCATGAAGTGAATAAAGCTGGACTTGTTGACATTATAGGGGAAACAGGAGGAGAGAATATACAATTTGAAAGACAACAAAAATTAGATGTTTATGCAAATGAAAAATTTATCAAAACTTTAATAAATAGAAATATTGTTTGCGGCATAGCTAGTGAAGAAGAAGATAGTTTTATTTCGATTAACAGTATCGATAAAAACAACCAAAATAAATATGTAGTATTAATTGACCCGTTGGATGGTTCTTCTAATATTGATGTGAATGTTTCAGTAGGTACTATTTTTTCAATTTACAGAAGAAAAAGCAAAATAGGATCTGAGGTTGAATTAGATGATTTTTTACAATATGGAAAAGATCAAGTTGCGGCCGGATATATAATATACGGAACTTCAACTATGCTGGTATACAGCACAGGAAATGGAGTAAACGGATTTACGTTAAATCCAGCAATTGGAACATTTTATCATTCGCATTCTGATTTAACCATTCCAGAGAATGGAAATATATACTCAATTAACGAAGGCAATTATTTACAGTTTCCACAATTTGTAAAAAAATATATTAAATATTGCCAAGAAGAAAAAAACGATAGACCCTATACCTCAAGATATATCGGTTCACTTGTTTCGGATTTCCATAGGAATATGATCAAAGGAGGTATTTTTTTATATCCCGAAACTTTCAAAAATAAAAAAGGAAAACTGAGACTTTTATATGAGTGTAATCCCATTGCATTTATATGTGAGCAAGCAGGGGGGTCAGCTACTAACGGATATAAAAATATATTAGATATCAAGCCAACCTCTTTACACGAAAGAATACCTTTTTATTGTGGTAGTAAAAAAATGATAAAAGATTTACAAAATTTTTTGTAAAGCAAATCCTAATTAGTTTTATTTTCTAATATATTTGCCCAAAATTTATTTGGTGACAAATAATAGTTTTCCTTCGTATTTAAAGCAGTCTTTAAATTTAGAAAGACTAGGGGGTCTTATTTCCAAAAATGAAATTTTCAATCTTAAAGGATTTCTTGGCTCATCTCTTTCTTTTTATATTTCGGGCCTTCACAAAAGATTTTCTGTTCCGTTCATTATTGTTTTTAATTCTAAACAAGATGCTTTATATTTTCTGAATGATATAGAATTATTACATCCAAGTGAAAAAATATATTATTACCCAGAAATTTCCAAAGAACCCTACTTAGATGCAAATAGCAATAATTACAACTTACTTCAAAGAACTGAGTTACTAGAGCATTTAAATTTTTCAAAAGCTAGTAATTCAATTATTGTTACCTATGCAAAAGCGGTTTCAGAAAATCAAATTAATAAAGAGGATTTAAAAAAAATCTCAATAAAATTAAAATTGGGTCAAGAAATTTCTTTTGACGATTTAAACGAGAAATTATTTGATTTAGATTTCAGACGTGAGGATTTTGTTATTGAGCCTGGAGAATTTGCGGTTAGAGGAGGAATTCTAGATATTTTTCCTTATTCAAGCCAAACTCCATTCAGAATTGAGTTTTTTGGAGATGAAATTTCAAGAATTCGATCCTTTGATATCGATACACAAAGATCTGATGAGAATCACGAATCTATAAAAATAATATCTAATATAGCTGTCTCTAATAAATCGAAAGGAGTTGGAAATATTTTTAATATCCTTACTAAGGACACATTCGTTTTTGTACAAAACTTAGAAATATTTTATTCTGAAATCCAAAAAAATATAGCAAAAGCAAATTTAAATTTTGAAAAAATTTTAGACAAAGAAAATTTTATTCACCCTAAAAAATTATTTACTAACCCTTCATCAATCAAAAATGAAATAAAAAATTATAAAATAATTGAGTTTGAAAATCCTAAAGTCAACGAGAGTTTTAAAGTCAATATTTTACCTCAACCTTCTTTTAATAAAAGTTTTGATTTTTTAATAGATGATTTAAAGAATAAAAAACAAGCTGGTTATCTTCTAAATTTATGTTGCACTAATATTCAACAGAAAAATAGACTTATTCAAATCTTTACAGATTTGAATAATGATGATTTAATACAACCGATAATTTTTCCGATTTCAAAAGGATTTATTGATCATTCAGAGAAAACATTGTTTTACACTGATCATGAAATTTTTGAAAGGTATCACAAATTCAAATTCAAAAAAAGATTTAAGAATAAGTTGTCTGTTGCAATGAAACAATTAAATCATTTAAATAAAGGGGACTACATTACCCACATTGATCACGGTATCGGAAAGTATGCTGGGTTACAGAAAATTGAAGTTGATGGTAACATCCAAGAATCGATTAAAATCATATATGGCGAAAGAGATATTTTATATCTAAGTGTTCATGCCATTCACAAAATATCAAAATACAATGGAAAGGATGGAAAAGTTCCTAGACTATATAAGTTAGGTAGTAAAGCGTGGGCTTTGTTAAAACAAAAAACCAAAAAGAACGCCAAAAAAATAGCCTATGATTTGATAAAAGTTTATGCTGAAAGAAAGCAGCGTAAGGGTTTCAGATATGATCAAGACAGTTATTTACAAAATGAACTTGAGGCTTCTTTTATTTACGAAGATACAGAAGATCAAATTAAAGTTACAAGAGAGATTAAGGATGATATGGAACGTGAACAACCAATGGATAGACTAATTTGTGGCGATGTAGGTTTTGGTAAAACTGAATTAGCAATACGTGCTGCTTTTAAGGCTGTTGATAACAATAAGCAAGTTGCCATTTTAGTTCCAACAACAATATTAGCTTTTCAGCATTTTAAAACATTCAGCTCCAGATTAGAAAACTTACCGGTTTCGGTAAATTATTTAAATAGATTCAAATCTAATAAGGAAAAATCAGAAATAATTAAAGATCTCGCAAATGGTAAAATTGATATTATCATTGGGACTCATCAGTTGGTTAATGATAAAATTATCTATAAGAATTTAGGTTTATTAATTATTGATGAGGAACAAAAATTTGGGGTGGGTGTTAAGGATAAAATTAAATCCGTAAGAAAAAATGTTGATGTTCTGACCTTATCAGCAACTCCTATCCCAAGAACACTACAGTTTAGTTTAATGGCAGCTAGAGATTTATCTTTGATTACAACTCCACCACCAAATAGACATCCAATAGAAACTTCGGTAATTAGATTTGACTCAAATCTAATTACACAATCCATTAGGTATGAGATAGAAAGAGGAGGTCAAATATTTTTTGTCAATAATAAGATTCAAAATATTGAGGAAGTATCCAATCTCTTAAAAACTTTGGTTCCTGAGGCTAAAATTGCTGTTGCTCACGGAAGACTAAACGGTAAAACTTTGGAATCCCTAATGATGAAATTTATTAATAAAGAATTCGATGTCTTAGTAAGTACAACGATAATAGAAAGCGGATTAGATGTGCCTAATGCTAATACAATTTTTATAAATAATGCAAATAATTTTGGTCTTAGTGATTTACATCAAATGAGAGGTAGGGTAGGTAGGAGTAATAAAAAAGCATTTTGTTATTTAATTACCCCAGAATTTTCAAAGATGACCGATGAGGCAAAAAAAAGAATCACTGCTCTGGATTATTATTCTGAATTAGGAAGTGGATTCAATATTGCTATGAAAGATTTAGAAATCAGAGGAGCAGGTGATTTACTTGGCGGTGAACAAAGCGGTTTTATTAATGAAATGGGTTTTGAAACATATCAAAAAATTCTTGATGAAGCGATTGAAGAACTTAAAGAAAATGATTTTAAAGATTTAGACTTAGATAAAAATAAATTTTCTAAAAAGACAAGTTTGATATTTGAAACTGATCTTGAGCTAATGTTCCCAAATGATTATATTAATTCTAGTCAGGAGAGGCTAAATCTTTACACTAAGCTCAATAAAATTAATGTAATTGAAGAGTTGGATGAGCTAAAATTGGAATTATCTGATAGATTTGGAACACTCCCTAATGCAGTAGTAGATTTATTAAAAAGTATAGAAATGAAATGGTTAGGGATAGATTTAGGTTTTGAAAAAATTGTATTAAAGAGAAGTATGTTACTAGGATACTTAAAAGATTTCCATAACAACAATCAAAAGAATAACCTTGAAAAGTTATTTAATTATTCACAAAAAAATAGTCATTTAGTTTCTTTTTCACAAAAGAAATTATCCGATGGCGATAGGTTTATAATAAAATTGACAGAAATTAATTCTATTGCAAAAGCAATAGAAGTATTAAAAGATATAAAGGGTTAATTTTTAAAAATAATTGTGGTTTCTTCCTTTGTCACATTAAATTTAATTTCTCTTCCAAGAATCATCGGAAAGTTATCTTCACCATGTCCTGCTGGAAAATTAAAGGACACAGGAAAACCATACTCGCCCACAACATTCAAAATAAGTTCTTTTAAATTTCTTCCAAACGGGGTTGTATTTTTTTTCAAATCGGTAAAATCTCCTACAATTAAGCCCTTACAGTTATCAAAATATCCAGCTCTTTTTAATGAAAACAACATTCTATCAATGTGATAAAGATATTCACCAAGATCTTCAATAAATAATATTTTACCTTCTGTATTAATTGATGATTTAGAACCCAGTAAACAGTGTAATAAGGTCAGATTTCCGCCAACTAACTGCCCACTACTTTCCCCTTCAATATTAGCGTTATCACCGTCAACAGTGTAGGATAATTTTTCACCAAATAAAGTTCTTTTTAGAAAATTTACAGATTTATCTTTGCTTATGTCAATATTTTCTAGGCTCTTACACATTACTCCGTGAATTGATTCACTTTTTTGATTGTGAATGTCATTGTGAATCGCCGTAATATCAGAATATCCAATAACCCATTTGGGATTCTTTTTAAACTTTTCAAAGTTTAAATTGTCGATAATACGCATTGCGCCATAACCTCCTCTTGCACACCAAATTGCTTTTATATTTTTATTGTCTAAAGCAATTTGAAAATCAGAACTTCTTTGATTATCTGTACCAGCAAAATGACCATCATCTTCAAAAACATTTTTTCCAATAATTACATTTAAATCCCAGCTCTTGAGTAGCTCTTTAGCCTTTGTTATATAGCCGTTATAATTTTTTAAAACCCCGGACGGTGCAACAATTGCAACAGTGTCTCCTTTTTTTAAATAGTCAGGCTTTATCAATGTATTATTTTGTATTATTTGTGAACATAAATTCACATTATTAAGAAAAAGTAAAAATAAAACTAGGCCAAATTTTAACTTCATAATATGATCCTTTAAAATTAAGAAGAAGTTATATTTTACTTCATATTTATAATCATAAATCATTACTTTTACTAATATAAAAAATATTCTTGAGTAAAACTTACACTATTACTGCCGCACTTCCTTATACGAATGGGCCTATTCATATTGGACATCTTTCAGGCGTATACATTCCCGCGGATATCTATGCAAGATTTTTAAGAATAACCGGGAATGAGGTAGTCTATATATGTGGTAGTGATGAACATGGTGTTCCAATTACCATAAAAGCAAAAAAAGAAAATAAAACTCCTCAAGAAATTGTCGATAGGTATCATAAAAATATTGAAGAGTCTTTTAATAAGTTTGGAATTTCTTTTGACAACTATTCCAGAACCTCTGCTAAAATCCATCATAAAACTGCCTCTGATTTTTTTTTAAAACTGCATGATAATGGCTCTTTCAAGGAGATTACCTCCGAGCAATATTATGATAAAGAAGAAAAGCAGTTTTTACCCGATAGATTTTTACTGGGAACATGTCCTAAATGTGGTTTTGAAGAATCCTATGGAGATCAATGCGAAAAATGTGGTACAAGTCACAATGCCAGTGATTTGATTGATCCAAAATCTTCTATTTCTGGAAATGTTCCATCATTAAAATCTACGAAACATTGGTTTTTAAAATTAGATATGTTCCAAGATTTTTTAAAAAAATGGATTTTAGAGGAAAATAAAAATTATTGGAAATCTAATGTTTATGGCCAATGTAAGTCTTGGCTAGATGACGGTTTAAAACCAAGAGCAGTTACAAGAGATTTAGATTGGGGCGTTCCAGTCCCAGTAGATGATGCTGATGGTAAAGTTTTATATGTTTGGTTTGATGCACCTATTGGTTATATTTCCTCGACAATTGAGTGGGCTGAGAAAAATAATAAGAGTTGGGAAAAGTATTGGATGGATGAAAAAACAGAATTAGTTCATTTTATCGGAAAAGATAATATTGTTTTTCACTGTATTATTTTTCCGTCGATGTTAAAGGCTCATGGAGAATATATTCTTCCAAAAAATGTTCCTGCTAATGAATTTTTAAATCTTGAAGGCTCTAAAATTTCAACATCAAAAAACTGGGCTGTTTGGCTACCTGATTATTTAGAAGACTTCCCAGATAAACAAGATGTACTGCGTTATGTATTGACCATTAATGCACCGGAAAATAAGGATAATGACTTTACATGGAAGGATTTTCAAAATAGAAATAATGGAGAGTTAGTTTCTGTTTTAGGGAACTTTATTAACAGGGTAGTGGTATTAACAAAAAAGTATTACGAATCTTTAATTCCTGATCCAAATACATTACTCAGTGTGGATAATGATGTAATTAATTCTGCAAATGAGTCAATCCTTAAGATTGAACAATTAATTTCTAATTTTAAATTTAGAGATGCCTGCACTGAGTTTATGAATATTGCACGTCTAGGTAATAAGTATTTAGCTGATGAGGAACCTTGGAAAGTAATTAAAGATAATCCAGAAAGGGTTAAAACAATAATATTCGTCTCTTTACATCTCTCGTCTATTTTAGCAGTAGTTGCTGAGCCATTTTTACCATTTACATCTCAAAAAATTAAGAACATTTTAAATTATAAAAATCACAATATAGATTGGAGTTGGAAAAATTTAAAACAAAAGCAATTTATAGTTTCAAATGGTATTAAAATAAATGAACCTGAACTGTTGTTTTCTAGAATAGAAGACTCAGAAATACAATATCAGATAGATAAATTAAAGGATAATATTTAAGATTTTGTTTCTTCGTATTTGGCTTCTTCCAACACAATTTTTGAAATTATTTCTTTCATAATTTCTGATGTTCCTGCACCAATTGTTCCAACTCTAGAATCCCTATACATTCTAGCCATAGGATATTCTTCGCTGAATCCATTACCTCCAAAAAACTGTAAACATTCGGTTGACACCTTCTCATGCAGTTCTGTAACTAAGAGTTTAGCCATTGAACAAAGTTTAACATCATATATTTTTTTATTATATAATTCACAGCAATGATATCCAAATACTTTAATTGACTCTATTTCCGAGCAAAGAGTTGCGATTTTATGTCTTAACACTTGAAATTTATCGATTGTTTGCCCAAATGATTTTCTTTGTTTCATATATTTAATAGACTCTGAAATAGCAAATTCCATAGCTCCGATAGAGCTTGGCACGAAAATTAACCTTTCAAGCTGCAGACCATTCATCAAATAATAAAAACCCTTACCCTCTTCACCGATTAGATTTTCCTTAGGAACCTTTACGTTATCAAAACTAATTTCAGCAGTATCTGAAGCATGCCAACCCAGTTTGTTTATTTTAGTTCTGTTAATTCCAGCTGAATTCAAGTCAACAACGATTAAACTAATTCCCTTTGTCCCAGCATTTGAATCTGTTTTAGCAACGGTAACGACAAAGTCCCCATAAACCCCATTTGTGATAAATGTTTTTGATCCATTTAGTAAATAGTAATCTCCTTTGTCTTCTGCTTTTGTTTTAATATTCTTCACATCAGATCCGGTATTTGGTTCTGTTATTCCAATACATCCGATGAGATCTCCTGAAATAATGCCTGGTAAATACTTTTGTTTTAAAACCTCACTACCATACTTTAATATGTAAGGGGAAGACATGCACTGAACTACTTGCTGTGTAATTACAAATCCTCCTGAGTTCATTCTTGACATTTCTTCAAATAGAATTACTTCAAAAAAGAAATCTAAATTAAAACCACCATATTCTTCGGGATAAGTTAATCCCAGAAATCCCTGATCACCCATTTTTTTCCAAATTTCTCTAGGGATTTTTTGATCAGACTCCCACTTTTCAATATTCCCCTTTACCTCTTTGTTTAGAAAATCTCTTAAACTCTCTCTGAACATTTCGTGTTCCTTCGTAAAATAATTCATAACTTATTTTTTCTTTTTACATCCATTCGTGATTAAACAATTTTACCTAATTCTTGTTAATTTAATTATTTACTCCCAAATTACATTTTCTTTAGATTGATGCCACTGTTCGTATTTGTCCATGTACATTTTATCAACTGCTCCTCTTTTTATTTTCATTGTAGGTGTTAATATTCCGTTTTGTGGTGTCCAATCGTCAGAACAAATAACGATTGTTGAAACTCTCTTGTAGTTAAATAATTTAGAGTTTACCATTTCCATTTTGGTTGACAGGTGTTTTTGTAGTTCACCTTTTGTAATTTTCTTAGCTACATCAGAAATGTTTACTAACATAATAGGTTGAGGAATGGCAAAACCAACTATACACATTTGATCAAAATATTCAACTTCTCCAAATAACGCTTCAATTTTAGCCGGATCAATAAACTCCCCTTTACTAGTTTTAAATGTATCTTTAACTCGACCGGTTATGTATAAGTGGCCGTCAGCGTCTAACTTACCTTTATCTCCAGTGTGAAGCCAACCATTTTTAATTGTGTTATCGGTAGTTTCAGTATCATTATAATAACCCAACATTACATACGGGCCACGCATTAATATTTCCTCAGTTTCTTCGTCGATTTTTACCTCAACTTGTGGCTGAACTTTTCCTACGGAACCAGGCTTATTAAAATTGGAACCAGGCAATTGAGTTGTAACCGCACAATTTTCTGTCATTCCGTAACCAATAGTAATATTAACTCCTATTTTTTTAAACCAGTTTCTTTGTGCTACCTGCATGGCTGCTGCTCCAGAAACAACAACTTTAGCATTTCCTAAACCTAATTTTTTCTTTAATATTTTTTTAATAAATGATGATAGAATTGGTATTGAAAGCAAAACATCTAATTTTTTTTGAGAAAATTTTGAAAGAATTCCAAGTTGAAATTTTGTGTAGATTCTCGGAACGCCAAAAAATACTGATGGTTGCACTTCACTTAAGTTTTTAACAAATGTGTCAATTGACTCAGTAAAAGAAATTACCCCACCGTTTTTGAAAGCTGTGAATTCAATAGCGATTCTTTCAGCAATATGATTCATTGGTAGGTACGAAAAGAAAGTATTATTTCCCTTAAAATCTACACAAAGAGGATTATAATCTTTGGTATACATTACATCTGTATTTTGATTTATTTTAAAATCCAAAACAACACCTTTGGGATTTCCGGTAGTTCCAGAAGTAAAAATTATTGTCCATGTGTCATTAAGATCAGGATGATAATCTTCTTTTTGTGGGTCATGTTTATCAATGAACTCATTCCACTGAAATCCTTTGTCAATTTTTGAGTTATTTTCATAATGAGGAAATGCTATAATCGGCATATCATCAGAGATCCCTTTTTTAATTTCTCCCCAATCTTCAACTTTTCCCATAAACAGAGCTTTCACATCACCAAATTCAAGGAGGTTTTTTATTTCATTAGATTTTAAATTCGGAAAAAAAGGAACGGATACATATCCTGCCATTATGATTGCTAAATCAGCAATAATCCATTCTCTACAATTTTTTGACATCAAACCTATATGGCTTCCCTTTGGAAGTCCTAAGCTTTTTAATCCCGTTGCTAGTTTTCGAGCCATCAAACCAGTTTCTCCCCAAGTATACTCTTCCCATTTCTCCCCAAAGGGTTGCCTTAAAAAAGGTTTGTCTTTAAATTTTTCTTCCCAATCGTAAAATTTAAAATGATACTTATTATTAGTTGACATGTCTTTAGTTTGAAAATTGGTTCAAATAACAAATTACAAAATTGTCTTATTTATTATGAATTATTCAATTAATATTTATTAAAAAAATATTTTCATAATTAAAGGTTTACTTTTTTGAATATTTGATAAAAATCTTATTTACTCTTAAAATTAAAATTGCTAAATTGTTTCTCTAAGATTTTATAACTGTTAAATGAAGGTAGTGAACTCAAAAATTGATACGTTAAGTTCAAAATATATTGAAAACTATGCTTCTATGAAGAAAATTATTAACGAACTTGAATCTTACTTTGAGGTATCTCGTCAGGAGGGAAGAAAAGAACAAATAAAAAGAGCCAGAAAGAGGAATAAGTTGCTAGCAAGAGAAAAACTTGATTTACTTCTTGACCCCAATAAACCATATATAGAATTAATGTCATTAGCGGGCTTACAACACGAAGGCGGGTTTGGTGCTGGTGGAACTACAGTAGTTGTACTTGGATACGTGTCCGGTATTCTTTGCTTAATAAATGCAAATGTTGCGACGAGAAAAGCTGGAGCCATTGATTATGCTACAAGTCTCAAAAATTTAAGACTTTCTCAAATTGCATCAGAAAATAAATTATTAACCATAAATTTAGTTGAAAGTGGTGGAGCTAATTTACCTGATCAAGATAGAGTATTTAACAACTATGGAAGGTTTTTTATGGAGATGTCTAAGCGATCAAAAGAAGGTATTCCTTCAATCTCTGTTGTTTTTGGAAATGCGACTGCTGGAGGAGCTTATGTCCCTGGAATGTCAGATTATACGGTAATGCAAAAAAATAATGCTAAGGTTTTTTTAGCTGGCCCCCCTCTTGTTAAAATGGCAACGAACGAAGATTCAAACGACGAAGAACTAGGAGGTGCACTTATGCATAGTACAATTTCGGGTGTGTCTGATTTTTTAGCTGAAAATGAAAAACATGCTATTGAAATCACCAGAGATTTAGTGTCAAAAATTCAAGAGCCTAAACAAAATAAATTTGAAAAGAATGCTTTGTCTCCCAAATTCATTGAGGATGAAATATTGGGGATTATTCCTTCAAATCTTAAAAAGCCATTTGATATTCGTGAACTTATAATGAGGTTTGTGGATAGTTCAGAATTCACTGAATTTAAAGAGAACTACGGAAAAACAATGTTGTGCTGTTGGTCAAAAATTAACGGATACCCTGTTGGTATTATCGCAAATAACGGAGTCATATTTATAGAATCTGCTAAGAAGACTACCCATTTTATTCAACTTGCAAATAAATCACATATTCCATTATTATTTATTCATAATACTACAGGTTTTATGGTTGGTAAAAAACATGAACAGAGTGGAATGATTAATAGCGGCTCACAATTAATACATGCTGTCGCTGGAAGTACGGTTCCACATATTAGTTTACAGGTTGGAAATTCTTACGGAGCCGGTAATTACGCTATGTGTGGAAGATCTTTTAACCCTAGATTTCTCTTTTCATATCCAAATGTCAAATCAGGAGTTATGGGTGCTGACCAACTCGCGGGTGTAATGGAGATTGTTAAACGTAAATCAGCTGCATCCTTAAACAAAGAAATTGATGAAAAAATCTTGCTACAAGAGAAAAAAAAGTTAGCTGAACAGGCTGATAAAAAAGCAAGTGTTTGGCATACAACTTCTGAGGTTTGGGATGACGGAGTAATTGATCCTAGAGATACAAGAAAGTACTTGTCATTAGCCTTAGCGGCTGTATACAGTTCCGAAATTAAAGGCTCAGACTCTTTTGGTGTATTTAGAATGTAAAATATTTTTATGAGTTATTACTATACAAACAAACAATTATCAGACTTTTGGAAAAATGATTTCCATTTTTTGAAATTGAAAGAACAAAATCAGGTTTTTCACTTAACTCTGAACAGAGCAAATAAAAAAAATGCTTTACATCCACAAATGCAAAATGAGATTGCATTTTGTTTTGACTACATCTCTCAAAATAACGAAATAAAATTAGTTTTAATTCAATCAACCGGTGATACATTTTCCGCTGGAGCGGATTTAAAAGCTTTGTCAAATAACATCGAAGCGCATACTTCAACAATTCCTCAACCAAATAAGAAAATTATATTAGGGAACTTATTTACTAATCTATACAAACCAAAACTTGCGCTGGTTGAGGGTAATGTATATGCGGGAGGTTGCCTAATAGTTGCAGGATGCAATTATGTAGTTTCTTTGAGGGATATTACATTTTCTCTTCCTGAAGTTAAAAGAGGGATTTTCCCCTTCCAAGTAATGGAGTCTTTATCAAGTATTATTGGACTTAAGAAAACAATTGACTGGTGTCTAAGAGGTTATAAAATTAATGCTGAAACGGCCAAAGAATGGGGTCTTGTAGATGAGGTTTGTGATAAAGAAAACATTCAAAGTTCCGTTAAAAAATGGATTGATGATTTTTCTGGAAATTCACACAATGCTATTAAATTTGGATTGAAGGCCTATCAGGAACACTTTCATAAAAACTCAAACCATGAAAAATTAGAAAAATTATTTAGAGATATGATTGCAAACGATCATCTCTCCAATGAATTTTAATTAATTAACTGGATAAAGCATAGCTGTCATTTCAAAAACATATGGAAGTGTATAATACACAACAAAAGTAATTGTGATGATCGAGATTATATTCATCCAAATTCCCTTTTTAAACATATCTTCAATTTTCAAAAAACCAGAACTAAAAACTACAGCATTGGGAGGTGTGGATATTGGGAGCATAAATGCGCATGATGCTGCTAGAGTTGCACTTACTAAAAGAAAATAAGGGTGAATTTCTATAGCCAAAGCAATTGTTACTAAAACAGGAAGTAGCATAGCAGTAGTTGCCATGTTAGAAGTCACTTCGGTTAATAAGTTAATGGATGTTACGATAATCAAGATGATTAAAAATAGTGGGATTCCGTCTAAATTTTGAAGAAGGTCAGCAATCCATAAAGCAAGACCACTTTTTCCAAATGCACTTGCAATTGCCATACCACCACCAAAAAGGATTAAAATACCCCAGGGTAATTTAACCGTGTCGTTCCAAACGAGTAATGTTTTATCAGTTTTATGATTTCTTGTTGGAATAATAAATAAGATTATTGCAAAGAAAATAGCTATTATGGTATCATCGATTAGAGGAAAAATCTTTTCAATACTTCCTCTCAAAATCCATCCTAAAGCTGTGAGTGTAAAAACAATTAAAACCTTTATTTCTTCATTTGAAAATTTTCCAAGTTTTTTTAATTGTCTAATTATTTCATCTCTTCCTGCAGAGAATTCTTCATTTTTAAAATTAAAAGCAATTTTGGTTAAATAAATCCAACAGATCATCAATAAAAATGACGAGAGTGGAACCCCAAATTTCATCCAGTCAAACATATTTAATTTAATTCCATAACTTTCTTCAACAACCCCAGCTAAAACCATATTTGGAGGAGTACCAATCAATGTTGCCATACCTCCAATGGATGCACTGTAAGCAATCGCAATCATTAACGATTTACCAAAAATTTCATTTTCATTTTCTTTGGTGTTAGGATCGTCTTTTAACTGTGAAATTATCGCTAGTCCAACGGGTAAAATCATAATAGAAGTAGCTGTATTAGAAATCCACATAGATAAAAAAGCTGTTGCTAACATGAAACCCAGTATTACTCGGGATTTATTACTACCAGTCATTCTGATAATATTTAAAGCCAGCCTTTTATGTAAACGCCATTTTTCAATCGCAAGTGCTATCATGAATCCGCCAACAAAAAGAAAAACCAATTTATGTCCATATGCAGCTGTAGTTGTGGCTAGATCTAGACCACCAGTAAGTGGAAAAAGAACAATGGGTAGTAAAGCTGTTACTGAAATTGGAACACATTCGGTAACCCACCAAACTGCCATCCATACTGTAGAGGCTAATATGCACTTAGCTTCAATACTCAGTCCTTCAGCATCAAAAAATAATAATATTAATGAAAAGAAAAATGGCCCAAGGATTAATCCGATAATATTTTTAGACAACTTCATTTAATTAAACATTAGGTCGCATGCATTATTGGCATTGGGAGTAAAATTATGCTCCGCTCCTTGAATAATATGTAAAGACCAGTTAAAGTTATAATTGTTATTTTCAGCAATATTTTGACCACTTTCGAAAAAATTAACTGCTCGTGTAACCCTATTTAATCCTTGTGCATCAGCATATTCATTGTGTCTAAGGCCAGCTGAGTTTGGATCATTATCTAATGCTCCAACTTGAATGTATAAATCTTTAGAAAGCAGATTATTTAAATTGGTAGCTGATAAAATACTGTTATCATATCCGTAGGGAAAAGGGATTGAAAGATTTGGTACAGTATACCATCCAGCAGCACCTGCAATTACCTTATCAAATCTTGCGCTGGGTTTAAAAAGTATAAATCTATGCACAAATTGAGCTCCAGCTGAAAATCCAAATAAATTATATTTTTCACCTGTTAAAGACAAAGAATTAACAACAGAATCGAATAAAGGTTCGATAATTGAAAAGCTCCAATCTTCTTCGTTATTTAAAGTTGTGGTGCTTGGATTATCCCCATCGATATAAACATTACCTAAATTATAACCATCACCTAGGGAAAAGTTTTCTGACGAAAATTTAGGTGCTATTAAAATAAAATTATACTCATTAGATTTTGCAATCATATTATTTCTGATTCCTTCCGCATCACGACTACCTCCATGCATGACAAATACAACTTTAGATGTTGCGTTATACGACTCGGGTACATGGTAAAACACTTCAAAATCAATATTGTTTTTTGAATAAATAAACTGGCCAGAACCAATATTAATTTCCGCATGAATTATTAGATCAGGGTTTGGAGAAAAACTAGATCCTGTAGGACTACATGAAAACACGGAAACTAATAGTAAAAGAATTAATTTTTTTATTTTTTTCATTTTCTATGTAGTCTTTTATTTATTGCATTAAATAAATGAAATATAAGTGGATAAAAAAATTACAATTAACTTTTTTTTATTTATGTTAGCATTCATATAACCTAACCTATAGTTCATGAAAATTAGACTACTTTCTTTATTGGTATTTTTATTTGTTTTTAATGCCTGTGATACAGACGATATTTTACCTGCTTTAACAATGACAACAAATTCAAATGAGATCAGTGAAAATCAAGAACAACTTATAATAACCGCATCGTTAAACTCAGATGTAAATGAAGACATGATTATTCCAATATCATTTACAGGTACGGCAACATTTGGTCAGGATTATGTGACCACTGAGTCTTCTATAATCATTTCATCCGGAAATAGTTCGGGTTCAATTTCGATTAGTTCAATGCAAGACAATGATATTGAAGATATAGAAACAATTATAATTTCAGTTGAATCTCAGGATCAAGTAATTGTGTTAAGTCCATCGATTACTATTTCCCTTTTAGATGATGATTCGGATTCAGACGGAGATGGAATTAACGATAGTGACGATGATTGCCCAAATGAAGCGGGACTTCCCGAATACAATGGATGCTCTCAGCCTTTATTGATCATTAATGAAGTTTTATATGACCCTTCCAATTCAGGGTTGAACGGAGATGCTAACGGAGATGGAGTATACGCACAAGATGATGACGAGTTTATAGAGTTTGTAAATCTTGGAGGAACTCTAGATATTTCTGGATACACGGTTTCAGATGCTGCAGCAATTAGACATACATTTCCGACAGGAACAATAATTTCACCAGGTGGAGTATTGGTTTTATTTGGAGGTGGAAACCCCACAGGAGCTTTTGGAAACGCTGTTGTACAGCTCGCAAATGGTTTTGAAGAACGTTTAAATATGAATAATGCTGGTG
The DNA here is from genome assembly GCA_902509675.1 of uncultured Bacteroidota bacterium. Classification (GTDB taxonomy): domain Bacteria; phylum Bacteroidota; class Bacteroidia; order Flavobacteriales; family Flavobacteriaceae; genus MED-G13. The sequence goes on from CABWYN010000001.1 coordinate 59,878, forward strand.
ATTTGGTAACATTACAGAATAATAACGGTGAAGTTGTTTTGACTTTTGACATTGAGCCTTTTTCTGGAAACCCTAATGAATCTTACAATAGGTATCCAGATCTAAATTTGGAGCCTGATTCAGAGGGTAATTTATTTTATCAACATGCATCACTTTCGGAATCATCAGGAACTTTATTTTCACCAGGAACAAAGATCGACGGATCAAATTTTAATTAATTATGAATAAGAAAATAATATTTTACTTATTTAGTCTTTTTTCGATCATTGGTTTTTCTCAAACAATGGAAATGGAATCATATAATTTTGGGGAAGGACTCAGGTTTAACGGAGAAGAAGGAAATTCAATCAGACTTACGGGGTATGCCCAGCCGATGGTTGATTTAAAAAACTACACTGGTCTTGAAGAAAACACTTCTTCTGAAAGATACAGGTTGAGGAGATTAAGACTAAGATTAGACGGAACATCTAGTAATCAAAGATTTGGATACAGATTTCAGGTTGACCTAAGTGGAACCTCTGAAGTTGGCGATAATACTGGAGATTATTTGTTGGACGCTTACATTTCTTATGCAGTAACAAATAGAATTACTGTATTATTTGGACAAAGAGCCACGTACACCGACAACAGAGAATTATTTATGAATTCAAATTCTTTACAGCTAGCAGAAAGAAGTAGACTAACTTCTGCTTTTTCATCAATTAGAGAGTTTGGGTTATTTGTTACAGGTAGATTTAGAATGAATAATGGCTCATATTTGAGGCCTTACTTTGTTTTGACTAACGGTGATGGTAGAAATGCTTTTGATAAAGATCGTGGCGGTTTAAAAGTTGGGGGAAGAATTGATTTTCTTCCTTTTGGATTATTTACAAATCTTGGTCAGTTTAGACAAATTGATGTGATGCGAGAGCAAACACCCAAATTTGTTATCGGTGCACATTTTAGTCATAATATTGGGATTAGTAGCAGAAGAGGTCGGGGAAGTGGAGACATCATTTATTTAAATGCAAATAATGAAGAGTCGCTTCCAGATTATGTAAAGTATGGTGTTGACTTTATGTTAAAATATAGAGGTTTTTCGGCTATTGGCGAATACATCAAATCTGAAGCTACTGTACCGGATGACATTACTCAAAGAGTAAGAAATGATGGCTCAATTTCTGATAGTTTCATGGTTAATGATTTTCAAGATGTAGACTCTTATGTTCGTGGTAGAATGATGTTAGGAGAAGCTTACAACATTCAAACAGGATATTTATTTAAATCAGGTTTTTCTATTGATGCTCGTTATACTCACTTAATCGGAGATGAGCATTCCTTTATGAACAACGCAACTTTTTACAACAGACCCAACTATTATACATTAGGTGTAGGAAAGTTAATGTCAAGAAATTATGGTTTTAAAATCCAAGCATCAATCACATATGTAGACGGGTCGTTGGGTATAAATAATAATTTAAGCGAACCAATTGCTGGAAACGAAATACTGGGTCGAATTATTACAACAATTTCATTTTGATAAGAGTTTTTATTCTAATATTATTTTTATTTAATAATGAGATAATTTTATCTCAGCTAAATCCACAATCTAAAAAGGTAACAAATACTTTCTTTCAAGAGTTAGAATATATTCAAGATGTAACCCCTGCATTAAAAAAGAAAAAAGGCTTTACAAATTACGAAGAGCTTATAGATTTTTTAAATAAGTTTTCTGAAAAATACCCTGATAAAGTGAAAGTTAAATATATCGGTAAATCTCAAAAAGGAAAAAGAATACCTATTCTTTACCTAATTGATAAGACTAAAGTTAAAAATAAAGTCAGAGTATGGCTTCAAGGAGGTTTACACGGAGATGAACCTGCCAGTACCGAGTCTTTACTTTACACAATACATAAGTTATTAGAAGATGAAAATTACACTCATTTTACTGAAAAATTAGATCTAGCCATATTACCCATGGCCAATATTGATGGTTTTCTTAAAAACAAACGCTACGCAGCAAACGGATTAGATTTAAATCGTGACCACACAAAGTTAATGGCTGTTGAAACTCAAGTTATTAAACGTGCATTTGCTGATTTTGATGCACATGTTGCATTAGATTTTCACGAGTACAGACCCTATCGAAAGGATTTTGCACAACTAAGCACCTTTGGTATCTCATCAATATATGATTTAATGTTTCTCCATTCAGGCAACCTAAATGTCCCAAACAATATCAGAGCTATTGTAGATACATTATTTGTTAAAAATGCCAAAATAAAATTAGACGCTTTAGGCTTAACAAATAGGCACTACATGAAATCTGACAAGATACAAGGAGAAATACAGTTTAGTACTGGTTCCAACACAGCAAGATCAAGTTCAAATTCTTTTGCACTAAATAATGCTTACGCAACTCTTTTTGAAATTAGAGGAGTGGGTATTGGTAAAACTTCATTTAAAAGAAGAATAGGAGCTGGATTTACAGTTGCAAATTCTTTTTTGCAAACTGCCTATGAAAATGATACATTTTTGTTAAATCAGCTAGATTTAGCTAATAATCACTCTAAAAATATTGTAGTCAAATCCGAAAGAAGTATTTATAAGGACACAATTTTGGCAATTGACCTTGAAAGTAATAACGTAATTAAGCTTTCTACAATAATGCGTGATGCTAAAAAGTCAATAGCCATTTTAGAGAGATCAAGACCTGATTTTTATGCTTTAAAATCTGATAATAAACACATCATAAATAAATTAGATAACTTAGGTATTCGAAAAACAGAAATAAAATCGGATACAATAATACAGGTTGAAAAATATTTGGTTGTGAATTTTAAAAATGACTTTAAGCCTTACGAGAAGATGAAAATGCAAGAAGTTCAAACAGATATTATTAATGACAGGGTTAAATTTTCAGAAGGAGATGTTTTAATCCCCTTAGATCAAAAAAAATCAAACCTAATTATTGAGTTAATGGAGCCTGAGGCACCAAATAGTTTTATTTCATTTGGAATAATGAAAACCAAAAGAGAAGATATATTAACCGTATATAGAATAAATAATTAAAATATTATGAAAAACAATGTAATTACTTTCTTACTGATGTTCGTCAGTTTAACCTTTTTTTCTCAGATTGAGGAAAAGAATAACGCAGCGTATGATCTTGGAAACGGCATAAATTTTTCGTTTAACGAAGGTAAATATGAATTTAATATTAATGGTTTTATCAAACCAGCATATATATATTCATATGAGAAAAGGTTTGACAATGAAGGTCAATACAGTGATGTGTATAGGCAATTTAAAAGCCAAAATTCAAATCTTGTAATCAGTGGAATGGCGATAGACGAAAAATTAAGCTTTACAATTCAAATGGATTATAGTTCAACTGACCCCTTAACCGAAGCCTATATTGGATATCATTTTAGTGAAAAAAGTATTTTATTTTTTGGTCAGATGCAGGTAAGTCATAATAATTTAGAAATGACGCACAATGAAGATAAACTCAGATTCACTGGCAGAGGGATGTTAAGTGAAATATTTTCTGGAAGTGCAGAAGAATTTGGAGTTTTTTTTGAAACAAGTTTTGGAAATCAATTTTTAGTCAAACCAACATTTGCCGTAACCTCCGGTGACGGTAGAAATTCTTTTGGAGATGACTCTAGAGATACGGACAAAGGAGGTTTGAAATTTGGATCAAGAATAAATATATATCCAATGGGTGATTTTTCTGAGGGTAATCAACATACTACAGTTGATTTAGTTGGAGAGGAAAGTTTAAAAATTCAGCTTGGTACGGCATTTTCAAGAAATTATGGAGCTAGTAATTCGGTTGGTGAAGGTCATGGAGATTTCATTTTATATGATGACTCGGGCAAGGAGCAATTTCCAGATTATTCGCAGCTTTTTATCGATTTAAATTTAAAATATAACGGTTTTTCTGTGCTGGTTGAATATGCTGACTCTTTTGCTTCAGGATTGAAGAACATTTATACTGATCCTAATGGTTTTAATATTTTACAACCTTCACAAATAAGCGAATATTTAGTTTTAGGAGATAGTCAAGGGATTCAATTTGGTTATATCACTAAAAATGGTTACAGTTTTGATTTTATATTTGAAAAATTTAATCCAGAATTTTCTCACAACATAAATTCAATCCTGAGAGAATCAAAAAACTTGGGATTTGGAGTTTCAAAATATTTAGCAAATAATAATCTAAAATTACAATTAAGTGCTTTTAAAACGGACTATGATAATAGCGGTTTAAACTTACAAAATGATGAGTTTATTTCAGCTTCATTCCTTGTTCAGATAGCTTTTTAAAAAAAAATAATTAGTTTCACAAAAAATAAATTATGAAAAATATCATAACAACATTAGCATTACTTTTTACATTTAGTGTTTTCTCACAATCAAATCAAGAATTACTTTCTCATTACAAGAAATATTATAAACAAATGCAGTCTCAATCTGATATTCAGGGCGTCATTAATGCCTTGACACATCTTAATGTTTTGAGTCCAAATCAGGCGAGAAAAGATACTTTAGCCACTCTTTACATGAACGAGGGAAGGCATGTAGAAGCACTAAATACCATTGGAATTGAGAAAAACGAAGATGATTCAGATTTGGCAGTTCAGGTAAAGGCTTTCTCCTTAAAGGCAATTAATGATTTGGATCAGTCCTTAATTCATTATGAGGAGTTATTTAAGAGAAAACCAAATCCATTTATTGCATATGAGCTAGCTGAAATGAAAATTAGAAAAGGTGATTTATTGGGGGCAACAAGAAATATTACATTTGGAATCGCTAACTCTAACGGAGACATAGTAAGGAATTATTACGAAACTCAACAGCCTTATTCTGTTCCTATGAAAGCTGCATTTATTTATCTAAAGGGCCTTGTTAAGATAAATGAGGATAGGGAAAATAATATAGATGAAACAATAGCGATTATGCAAGAAGCGTTAACAGAAGCCCCTAATTTCAATATGGCAAAAATAAGTATTGATGCATTAACTGCACAAAAAAATACTAAGGTTCAGTAATACTTGCTTTTTCAATTAACTTGTCAATTTGAAAATTTAGATTTGAAAATGAGTTGTTAATTTTTTTTACCATTTCAATTTTTTGCTGATCGGTTAACGGAAAGTTTGATAACATAGACTCAAATCTTAAGAAATCTGTTTCGATAACAGTGAGTCTTGAGGAAATTTCAGGTTTGCTGATGTCTTCAGGTGTAGTTTTTTTAAGTTCGATAAAAAAACTTTGAATGTATTTTTTATTATCAATCAGTGAACTGTAATCATTAATATTAAACTGTTTAATATATTCAGATAGTTCAGAATAACTATTCCATTTTTCTAAAGTTGTGAAATTTGAACTGGAATAAATTTCTGAGAATTCAATTTTTGCAAATGAAATATTTTTTTCAACTTCTAATTTTTTATTTTGCTCATTAGGTTGCTGAGTGCACCCAAATATTAAAAATAGAATAACAACGAGATAACTACTTAGATTTTTCAAATTTATCTGGTTTTCCAAAAGCAAATACAACAAGGATTAATATAAATACAAATAGTTCCCACCAGTAGAGATAAGTAGGCCATTCACCGATGACCATTGGATTATCAACAGCTGGGGGCTGATTAACATACATGTAATTTGATCCAAGAATATTATTGATTTGAATTAGTATGATCATTAAGATATTTAGTGCTACATAACTTTTAAGCCAGGAGAATTTGGTAAGCTTCATACCCAGATTATTTCTAAGGTAAATTGGAAACGCTATAATCATAGCATGTTTAACGAAAAATTGAAAATAAAAATAATCATATCCTCCATAATCATCTAGAAGAGGCGTAAAAATTGCTTGTGCTCCTCCAATGATACCACAGTAAAAAAGAAATTCAAATAAAAATTGTCTTTTATCTTTTGGAATAAACATTATAATACAGCAAATAAGACCACTAATGGAACATAAATGTACAGGTAGCTCTTTACTAATTTCCCATTTTCCTAAGAATAGAAGAAAACCATGATTAAAAATGAAAAGTAAAATCATTAAAAAAGATAAAAACTTAGCATAAAGCTCTTTTTTATCATTTGGAATTCTATTTCCCGTAAATAGTACGATAAAAATAAATAATACAACACAGCCTACTGTTATTAACCAATTTGTTGACAGGAAGTCAATAGCATACTTATTAATATCTGGATTATTCATATAATTTTAAGTTATTTGATAAATATAATAAATTAAAAGTAAGCTTTTTAAAATACAAAAACCCCCAATAAATATTGAGGGCTTTGTGTGGTACCTCCAGGAATCGAACCAGGGACACACGGATTTTCAGTCCGTTGCTCTACCAACTGAGCTAAGGTACCTTTCAAGCGCGTCAAAGATAGATTCAATTTTGTTATTCCCAAAATTATTTTGTAAAAATGCTTTTGTAAATTTGATAAGATATAATTAGTCATGAATTTAGTTATAGACATTGGTAATAATTATTTTAAGTTTGCTGTTTTTAGAAACAATTCACTTATTTCTAATGCTTCTGACAAAAATAACCAGTTTGAAAAACATCTAATTAAATTATTATCAATTCATACTGACATTGAATTTGCATTAATATCAAATGTTTCAGATCTTTCATTATCATCAGCTAGAAGTATTTTTAAGCAAAAAAATATTAAGTTTTTTGAATTTGCATCAACTTTAAAACTGCCATTTTCTGTAAATTATGACTCAAAAGACACCTTGGGTAATGATCGCTTGGCACTTATAGCTGCATGTGTAAAGTCTTATCCAAATTCTAATAATCTGATAATTGATGCAGGTACCTGCATAACCGCAGATTTTATTAGTGAAACAAATACCTATTTGGGCGGGTTAATTTCACCAGGGATTGAGATGAGATACAAATCATTGAATAAATATACGGCTAGATTACCAAAACTTAAAAAAACGGATTCCTTTAAATTCCCTGCAAATTCAACCTCTGGATCGATACATACAGGTGTAGTTGGGGGAGTTGTTAATGAAATCTTGGGATTTATTGAGCAATTGCAAAAAAAATACAAAAACGTTAACGTAATATTAACTGGGGGCGATGCTAAATTTTTGTCAAAGACATTAAAAATCACCATATTTGCGAATCAAATTTTTATTTTAGAAGGACTCAATTCTATTCTAAACCTAAATAAGTAATAATTGAAAAAAATATTTTTAACTCTGATAATTGCCCTTCTTGTATGTACGGCAACTAATTCTCAAAACAGTACTTCCTCACCTTATTCATTTTACGGAATAGGATCTTTAAATTTCAAAGGAACATCTGAAAATAGAGCAATGGGTAGAATTAGTGTTTACAATGATAGTATTCATATGAATTTCAGAAACCCTGCCTCATACACAGGAAAAAATATGTTTTCCTTTAATAATGAAGGAAGACTTGTAAAGTTTACCGTAGGTTTAGGTCATTCTGAAACAGACCTGAGTACTTCAGAAGATGATTCTGAGGCTACCAACTCTAGTTTTGATTATTTAGGACTTAACATTCCAATGGGTAAATTTGGAATGGGTTTTGGGTTAATTCCTCACTCTTCTGTTGGTTACAAACTACAATCATCTAATGAAAATCAGTTGATGCAGTATAAATACTCTGGAAGCGGTGGTTTAAATAAGGCTTTTTTAGGATTTGCCTACCAACTAAATAATAATATCTCCATTGGGTTTGATTCCAGATATAATTTTGGAAATATAGAGAATATAGCCCTTGAATTTTTATACGATGATGAACTAGAGCCGCTCGATTATCAAGCAAGAGAAATAAACAGATCAGATTTAAGCGGTTTAAATTTTAATTTTGGTTTGATATACAAAGGTAAAATCTCAAGTAATTTAGATTTACACGGATCGTTTTCCTATTCCCCAGAATATAGCCTTAGCTCACGAAATAGCAGGGTTTTTGCCTCAGTAATTCTTAACCCAAATTCGGGATTAGAATTTCCGGTCAACGAGATCAATGTAGATTTAGAATCAGTTGGTTTGGCAAAAACAGATATGACCATGCCTTCAAAAACTAATATTGGTCTTGGTATTGGCAAGGATAAAAAATGGTTTATTGGAGCAGAATATACATTTTTAAGCAGTAGCGTTTTTTCAAATGAGCTTATAAGTATTGAAAATAGTCAGTTTGAAGATTCATCCATTATGTCAATTGGTGGTTTTTATATTCCGGATTATGCATCATTTAGCGGTATTTTTAACCGACTAGTTTATCGTGCGGGATTTTATTCTGAAAAAACCGGACTGAACATCAACGGAGAATCTATAAACGAATTTGGCATATCATTTGGACTAGGTATACCAGCAGGCGGCTTGTTTTCAAATGTAAACACAACTGTTGAGCTTGGAAAAAGAGGAACAACTAATGCAAATTTGATCGAAGAGAATTTCATTAACTTTCAGTTAAGTTTATCTTTAAATGATAGGTGGTTTATCAAAAGAAAATATAATTAATTATGAAAAAATTATTTACACTTCTAATAATTAGTTTAGTTACTATAAATGCATTTTCACAGGCAAATGAACAAGACATCAATGCTCTTTCAATATTTAGTGAATATGTTAAAGCAAAGAATTATGATGCTGCTTTTGAACCTTGGATGGAGTTAAGGGAAAGAAGCCCAAAATTTAATAGTGCTATTTATGTTTATGGTGAAAGAATTTTAAAGCATAAAATAAAAAACTCGTCCGATGATGTCAAGCTAGCTTTCATCAATGATTTAATGAAATTATGGTTAGAAAAAAGAGAAAATTTCCCTAATAAAACTCCACTGGGTGATATTTTAGCTAAATCGGCTCAACTAGAGCACGATTATATGAAAGAGTTAGGTGCTTCTAATTCTGATGTTTACAATAGTTTTGAAAAGGCATATAATGAGGATTTAGACTCATTTAACAATCCAAAAAATCTATATACTTATTTTCAGCTTGCAGTTAAGTTATATGATGAAGAATTAAAATCTGCATCTGATCTTTTCACTAAATATGATGAGATTTCTGAAAAAGTTGAGAAAGAGATAAAAAATTACACAAATAAAGTAAATAAGTACATTACTGATACAGACGAGGAGGCTACCTTGTCAGTAAAAGATCAAAGACGTATGAAATCATACAACAGTTTTTTAAAGGCTTATGATCAGATAACAAAGGGGATGGAAAAAGCACTTGGTGACAGAGGTAATTGTGACAATTTAATCCCTCTTTATGAAAATAGTTTCGATCAAAATCAAAATGATACTAAATGGTTAGACAGAGCGATGAATAGACTATTTAATAAGGACTGTTCACAATCTGAATTATTTGTCAAAATTGTTGAACAAAAGAATATTCTTGAGCCTAGCGCCACAACGGCCTATTACCTAGGAACAATTAAAGATAAGGACGGTAACTCATCTGAAGCTTTGCAGTTTTACAATCAGGCAATTGACCTAGAGACGGATTCATATGAAAAGGCAAAAATTCTTTTTAAAATTGCTACATCCTTTAGGAAAAATGGTTCTTTTTCCAGGGCGAGATCATATTATTTGCAAGCTTTAGGTTTTAATCCATCAATGGGTAGAGCTTACCTAGCAATTGCAAAGATGTACAATGACAGTGCAAAAAATTGTGGTTCTGACAACTTTAGTCAAAGAGCAGTTTATTGGTTAGCTTCGAAAGAAGCCATGAAAGCAGCAAGGGTTGATGGTACATTAAAAAAAGCAGCTGTTAAAAGCTCAAAAAATTACGAAGCAAAGGCACCTCAAAAATCAGAAATTTTTTCGTCTGGAAGAGAAGGAGAAGTTATTAAAATTTCTTGTTGGATAAATAAATCAGTCAAAGTACCAAGTTTATAAGTTTTGAAGGTTTTTTATCTAACTTTTATTTTTTTAATCTTCAGTTGTTCACAAGACAAAGAAATATTTAATAACCTGAAGAAAGCCGAAATTCCAATTTCCTCAGCAGTTAAAATTAATTCGGTTCACACCGACTCAGGATTAGTAAGTAGCATCTTAAATAGCCCAAAAATGTTAAATTTTAGCAATGCTATTTTTCCTTATTATGAGTTTCCAAATGAGATTGAGGTTATTTTATATGATAAGAAAAAAAACAAAACAAAAATCACGGCTGATTATGCAATTTCATATTCAAACAGTGATTTAATTGATTTGAGAGGGAATGTTGTTGTGTCTACCCATCTAAGTGACACCTTAATATCTGACCAGTTATATTACGATAGAGGTCAAGAATGGTTATTTACAAACTATAATTTTCGATATGTTTCCCTTGATAAGGATATTTACGGAAAAGGATTTGACTCTGATAAATCATTTGAAAAAATCAAATTTTTAGAAGTTAATGGATTTGTTTCCATTGATGAATAATTATTTATATTTAGTTAATGTCTGATGTTTTAATAATTACAATTACTTTATTTTTTTCAGCTTTTTTCTCTGGAATGGAAATAGCATATATCTCATCTAACAAAATTTCAATCGAAATTGAAAAGAAGAAAAAGAACTTTTCTTCAAAAATCATCAAAAAAATAACTCAAAATCCGTCTAAGTTTATCACTACAATGCTAATTGGTAATAATATTTCTTTGGTTATTTACGGTTTTTCAATGGGAGAAATTTTGACAAATAATTTCGGATTTAGTTTTTTAACACAAACAATAGTTTCCACGTTAATAATTTTGATCACTGCTGAATTTCTTCCAAAGGTGTTTTTTCAGATATATTCCGTTAAGTTTTTAAGAATATTTATTCTACCAGCATACATGTTTTATATTATTTTTTATTACATGTCAGATTTTGTAATAATGTCTTCAGAATTTTTTCTGAAAGTATTTTTTAATTCGAAAAATTCAAAAGAACAGCTAAAATTTTCAATGGTTGATTTAGAACATTATATAAATGAAGAAATTGACAAAGTAGAAGATGATCAAATGATTGATAATGAAGTTCAGATTTTTCAAAATGCACTTATTTTTACAGAGCTAAGAGCAGGGGAAATTATGGTTCCAAGGATCGAGCTTTCATCAATTGAAATGCATGATTATATTTCTAATTTAAATAGTTTATTTATAGAGACTGGTTTTTCTAAAATATTAGTCTATGAGGACACAATTGATAATATAATTGGATATGTTCATGCCTTTGATTTATTAAAAAAACCAAAATCGATTAAATCCATACTTATGCCGGTGGATTTTGTGCCTGAAACTATGTTGATTAAAGACGTCTTTAAGCTATTAACTTCAAAACAAAGAACAGTATCAATTGTAGTTGACAACGAAGGTGGAACATCGGGAATGTTAACAATTGAGGATATAATTGAAGAGCTATTTGGGGAAATTGATGATGAATTTGACACCCCCTTTTTGGAAGAAAGAAAAATTTCTCAAGATACCTACCTGTTTTCAGCCAGACATTTGGTGAAGGAAATAAACTCGAAATACAATCTTTCACTTCCAGAAAGTAATAGTTACAATAGTTTAGGCGGAATGATTATGAATTTTAACAATAAAATGCCTAAAAATAGCGATGTTGTTAAGATCAGTAATTATGAAATAACAATTCTAAAATCTAGTTCTAATAGAATTAATCTTATCTCTTTATCACTATCATAAAAATTATTTTTTTTAATTGATAATAAAATACTACTTTTGGCCACCACTTTTATCTAAGTAATATGGCAGTTTTAGGAAAAATAAGATCACTCGGCCCAGTAGCACTAATTAGTGTTATTGGTTTAGCTTTATTTGCATTTGTTTTCTCAACAGGCTCTGGTACCGTTACAGACGTATTCAAGGCTGATGAATTTAATCAAAGTCGTGTTGCCATTGTCAATGGAATTGAAATGGATAGAACTGACTTTATGAATACAGTTGATAACATTGAAAAGCAGAACAGAGGCTCAAGGTCTTCAATTCAGGCGATGAATTCTGTTTGGGATACTGAATTGAAAAAATTGATCTTACAATCTGAATATGAAAAATTAGGTTTATCTGTTGAAAGAGAAATGATGCGAGACCTTCTTAGAAACAACTTACTAGCATTTGAAGATTTTACAGGTGAAGATGGTGGTTTTGACGAAATGAAGCTAAATCAATTTATTTCTAATTTAAAGGAAATCTCACCAGAAACCATGGAATTACAAGGTTCACTGGTAAATTATGCTTCATGGAATAAATTTGAAGAAAATATCGCAAGCTTTGGATTAGAAGAAACTTACTACCAACTTGTTTCTGCAGGATTAAATACTGCACTATTTGAAGGGGAAGAAGATTATTTAATGTCCAACAATGTAGTTGACTTTAAGTACATTAAAATTCCATTTAATACTATTCCCGATTCCTTAATCAAAGTAAAGAAGTCTGATGTTGTTAGTTACCTAAGCAAAAACAAAAAAGATTTTTCATCTGACGAAACTAGAGACTTAATATTTGTGAGATTTGAAGAATTACCATCTAAATTAGACGAAGAAGAAACTTCTCTTTTAATGAATGACCTGATTAATGACAAAACGGAATATGATAATAGCTCTGACAAATCAATTACCTATGCTGGTTTTAAAAACACCACTAACACTAAAGAATTTTTAGATAATAACTCTGCAATTAAGTTCTTTGACTCGTATGTGTTTAAATCATCCTTGTCTGCAGACATTTCTGATAAAATTTTCAGCCTCAAAAAAGGCGAACTGTATGGTCCATACTCTGAAAATGGTTTTCTAAAAACCACCAAATTAATAGATTCTAAATTTTTACCTGATTCCTCTAAAGTTAGACATATCTTAATTCCATATTTTGGAGCTGTTAGATCTGCACCTGACGTAGTTAAATCTAAGGAGGAGGCTAAAAGTACAGCAGACAGTATTTTTAAAGTTTTAAAAAGAAACCGAAATAAATTTGACTCACTATTAGAATTATCATCTGATTTAGTGAGCAATCAAAATAATGGGGAAATTGAATTTGCCTACGTTGATGGTTTTGCTCCAGAATTTAAAGATTTTTCATTTGAAAATAATATTGGTTCAATGTCTGTAGTTGAAACAGACTTTGGATTCCATGTAATCGAAATTCTATCACAGGGAAAAAAGCAAAAAGTAGTAAAAGTTGGGAATTTAGCTCTAAAAATCGAGCCTTCTGAAAGAACTAGGGACAGTATATATAATGTAGCATCAAAATTTGAAATTGCGGTAGATGAAAATAATTTCAGAAATTATGCTAGAGAAAATAATTACAATGTAAGTTCTGCTAATAACATTGGAAAATTAGACGAAACACTACCACTAGTTGGAAAACAGCGAAATATTGTAAGATGGGCTTATGAAGATGATACTAATAACGGAGACATTAAAAGATTTAGTCTACAAGATGGCGGATATGTTATAGCCATGCTAAGTTCAGTCAATGAAAATGGAATGATGTCATATGAAAAGTCATCGTCTGCAGTATTACCTAGAGTCAAAAATAAGATAAAAGGTGAAAAAATTGCCGCTATGGTAAAAGCATCCAATTTGGATGAAATCGCTTCTGAATTTAATGTAGATGTTCAGACTTCATTATCTGTAAATATGAAGAGCCCCGTTATTTCTGGTGTGGGTAATGAGCCGGCTGTAGTTGGTTATGCTATGGGTATTTCGAAGGATGTTACTTCTAAGGCAATAATTGGTAATACAGGTGTATTCTATATTTATGTTACAGATCGAAGAATATCGTCTGGTTTACAAAATTACAGTAACATCATTAATGTTATTAATGCAACTAGGTCTGGAAATGTAAGAGCAGGTTCATTTAACGCACTTAAAGACGAGGCTGAAATAGAAGATTTCAGAAGTATGTTTTATTAGTTTAGATAAACTAGTTCCTCTAGTGAAAATATTGTTTTGTATCCTTTTTTTATAAAGTAGTTCAAATCCTTTTTTTCTCCGCTAACTAAGATAAAGTCTCCTCCCCACGAGCCTAAACTTTTTATAATTCCTTTATCATAATTTTTAAAAGTTGACTTTTGAATAGGATCAATATTAATGATTTTAGAAATTATATTTTCATGTTTTTCTATTAATTGTTCAAACGTGGAGAGGTTATCACATTTGATAATTTTTTTGGTTAAATCATTAATCGAATTAATTGCAACATTTTTATCAGATTTAATCTTATTGTAGTAGAAAATAGCATCTTGAGTATTTTGTTTTTTACCTAGGTAAATTAAAAACAAATTATTTTTAAAACTCGGATTAAATTTAATCTCTTCAACTTTTATAAGTTTATTCTTATTTCTGTATAGTATTGGAGAATTTATATCACAACAAGCAACATCATAACCACTGCCATTAAATGTCGAGAATAGTAAGTCATAAGGATTTATATTAGCCCATTTTGCTAAATTATTAACTAGGGTAGATGATGTACCAAGCCCCCAATTTCTGTTAAAATTAATTCTTGACGTAAACTTTTTACCAATAGTTTTTTGTACATCTTTATGTAGATGTATATGGTTAAATAAACGGATAAGTCTTTCAGAAATATTATTTTTTTTACCTAAATAAGAAATTGTTTCACCTTTTTTAATAAATTTTTCTTCATACCAGATATTTTTATTTTGGTCATAGCTTATCCAATGTAAATAATCTGAATCTATTTTTTCAACATTCAGTTCCTGGGTTAGCTTTGAAGGAAGCGCTATTGACATTGATCCATCTAACACTAAATATTCAGAGGTCAATAAAATTTTACCGTTACTCTCAAAAAACATTTTATCTCAATTTATTTATAAAACTTTCTACATTTGAGCTACTTACAGTTTTATCTTTAAAATACTCTATTGCTAGTTTTTTTTCATCAATACTAAGGTCGTATTTGTTCAAAAGATTGATCAGATGCATTTTCATGTGCCCTTTTTGTATCCCAGAAGTTACCAAAGATCTGAGTGCGCCAAAGTTTTGCGCCAAACCAACACACGCAATTATTTTCATTAATTCTTTTGCATTTGGATTTTTAAGAATTTCTAGTGCAAGCTTTACCAAAGGATGTAAATTTGTAACCCCGCCAACTGTACCAATTGCCAAGGGTATAGTTAATTCAAAATGAAAGGTGTTCTTACTGATAAATGCATTTGAAAGGCTCTGATATCTACCATTTCTAGACGCGTAAGCATGTGCACCAGCCTCAATGGCTCGAAAATCGTTTCCTGTTGCAATAACAGTAGCATCAATCCCATTCATTATTCCTTTATTGTGTGTAACGGCTCGATGAACGTCCGAATTGGCAATATCTATAGCTTGAATGATTTTATTTGCAAAATCAGGTGTGTTAGGTTCCAAACTATTTAATTCTTCAACACTACACGAAACTTCTGTTTTAACGATACAATTAGGAACATAATTGGATAATATGCTCATCACTATTTCAATATCTTCATCTTTTAATTTATTTGAATCAAATAATTTAATTGATTTTTTAAATACATAAGCGAATTCCTCTAAACAAGAATTAATGAAGTTAGCGCCCATAGCATCAACTGTGTTGAATGTTGCAAATAATTGAAAATAGCCTGAAAGATCAGATGACTTATCGATTAGTTTTATATCTGTGATGCCTCCACCACGAGATTCCATTTTTTCAGTAATTGTCTTTGTCTTTTCTAAAATAATGGGTTTAATAAAATTGAAATACTCGTTGATTA
>CABWYN010000002.1 GCA_902509675.1 uncultured Bacteroidota bacterium
TTTTTTATTTTCTTATTTTCTTTTATTAAATTCTCCTTGTCTATCTTCTGCGAGTCTAAAACTTTTATAGTAACGTTTATTTCTTTTGTGGTTGATTTTATTTTATTTATCGTTTTATTTTGAAAGTTTGAATACTGTTTAAAATATTGAATTCTCTTATAAGCTTGGGCAAATGAAGTTGATGAAAAAATAAACATAATTTTATTTAAATCTGATCGCTTCTTATAAGATTTTAGAATCATTTTAGAAAGCTCGTTCTTTAGTGAAAGTTCTCTTGAGTTTAGTTCACTTAATTTATTCTCATTGTAGTCTATTTCAGAAACAATTAAATTTAACTGATCATTAATATTATTTATTAAGTTTTCCTGCAGCTTAACTTTAAAATTAACATCCTCTGCATTAGCTAATACAAATCCCTTTTCTTGTTTTGTATTTAAAAGCTTCTTTTCAATTTTTTTAATATCATTCAATAAATCCTTTCTCTGATTTTCAAGTTCAGATTTAGACTGACAGAATAAATTACAACAAAAGAGAAAAGTACTTATAAACAAAAATCTAGAAATATTCATTACAAATTAGTCTGCTTAAAATTTTTGGGGATTTTGAAGGGTGTGTTTAATTTTTCAGGTGCTGAAAAAGATTTTATTTCAATATTAAAGCTTTCATCACCATTGTTAATAAAACGGATTTTCGTTGGAATGTATTGTTCCTTTAATTTTTTATAGTCGCTGTAAAATACAATGAATTTATTATTAGACTCTGTAAAAGATTGCTGATATATTCTAAAATCAGAAGCACCTACGTGGATTAAAGATTCAACTTTTTTTTCACCAAACTCTATTTCCTTTTTAAAAATATAGTTTCCTTCTTTTTTATCAAAATAGCTTGAAAATTCTAGTTTTTGCATTAACATCCCTAATATTAAATTCTGAAGAATACCAAAATCTGCATTGATCCCTATTTGATCATTGATAAAGTCAAAGTCTGAGATAAAATAGTTCCTTTCTAGTTTGTTGTAATATTTAATCGAATCATTATCTATTAAAATTCTTACGGCACCCAATGTCGCATTTACCCATAGCTTTTCATTTACAGAAAGTCTATAAGCAACTGTATTAGATTTTTTTTTGTTATTATTTACAAATGATACTTTTGCTTTTGCTTGTAAATAATTAATTTGATTAGTTGCCTTGTTAATATTACGAATGACTTTTTTAGGAGAATATTCTCTGTTTTTAGAAATGACTTTTTTTGAAACTGAACAAGAAGAAAACCATAAGGCAAAGAGTAATAATATAATTTTTTTCATCTTTTAATTTTATATTCCTGTACTTCCATATCCTTTGTTTCCCCTCTCTGAGTCATCTAATTTATCTGTGACAGTCCATAGAACTTGTTCATGTTTTGCTATTACCATTTGGGCAATTCTATCACCTGTGTTGATTTCGAAATTAGTGTCTGAAAGATTAATTAAAATTATACCGATTTCTCCACGGTAATCTGAATCTATGGTTCCAGGTGAATTTAAAACTGTAATGCCGCTTTTTATTGACAAACCACTCCTTGGTCTAATTTGTGCTTCATAGCCTGTCGGAAGTGAAATAAATAAACCTGTTTTAATAATATTTCTTTCCAAAGGTTTTAAAACAATTGGTTCGGCTAAGTGAGCGCGTAAGTCCATTCCCGCAGATTGAATTGTTTCATACTTTGGTAATTCATTATTTGACTTATTAATAATTTCTATGTTCATTTAAGAGCTTTTAAAAAATTATATATTCTACTTTTTTCATTTATATAGATAACTAAATTCATTATTAACACACATGTTATCCCAACAATTAAATTATTTCTAAAAATATAGAAAGATACATAGGACAGAAAAACAGCTAAAGAAATATAAAATAAAATCTTAAAGTTATTATAAGGAATTGGATAATATTTTTGACCCATGAAATATGACAATACAGACATCGTTAAATATGCCACTAATGTTGCAAATGCTGATCCCAGGTACCCATAGATAGGAATTAAGATAATATTAATGATCAAGGTCAATAGAGCTCCCACTATCGAAATATATGCGCCAAATCTAGTTCTGTCGGTGACCTTATACCAAACCGATAAATTCTGATAAATCCCCAAGCAAAAGTTTGCTAATAAAATAATCGGTACAATTTTCATCGCTTTCCAATATTCTTGGTCACCTATAAAGACAACCTTCAATAAATCAAGTGAAACTACTACTAGGACTAATATGGAAGAGCCGATAATCACATATGTTTCAAGAACTAGCGCATAATTTTTTTTAGGGTTTGACTTTTCAGCCTCGCTAAAAAAGAAGGGTTCAACGGCCAGCTTATATGCAACAGAAAATAAAGTCATAAAAACCGCTAATTTATAACAGGCTGAATACATGCCTATTTCGGTTTTTGCAATCGATTCTAGAAGTAAAAAATCTAATAATATTTTATCAAACGTTTCATTTATAGTATATGCCAAGCCAGAAATTAATATAGGAAATGCATAGAATAACATCTTTTTAAGTAATCTAAAATTAGCCCTATAATTAATCTTAAAATAGAAGGGAATAAGTAAAAGTAACGATGTCAGGCTGGCAAATAGATTTGCAATAAAAATATAGCTTACCTCGAAATTTTCAATGTATATTTTTCTCAAAAAAGTGTTGTCATTTGCTAGATCTTTCAAGAAGATTAAAAGAAATATATTTAAAGAAAAGTAAACTAGTACATTAGCAATTTTTATATAAGAATATTTTATCGCTTTTCCTTTTAAACGTAAATAGGCAAAAGGAATAACTGTTAAAACATCAAAGGCCAAAATCCAAACAATGATTGACAAATAGCCGGTATCTATGCCTGTTAGAAGAGAAATATTTGATTTGAAAATTCCAAAGAGAGCAACAAAGATTATAGTGGTAAAGATTAAGGAAACACTAGATGTATTGACTACATCGTTCTTGTTTTTTTCTAAATTATAGAACCTAAAAAATGAGGTTTCTAATCCGTAAGATAAAATTACATTAAAAAGGATTATATATGAAAAAATTAAAGATAAGTTCCCAAATTCTGAAACCTCGCTAATTACGCTTTTATCTGTATGAATACGAACAAGCAATACACTTATTATCCTGGGGAAAACGGTAGCAATTCCGTATATAAAAGTTTGCTTAAATAGTTGTAAGAATTTTCCCAAGTCAGCTATATTTAAAATCTAAAAATAAACTAATAAAGCTTGGAAAACAAAAGGCGCTAATTATTAAGAGCTTCAGCTCCCCCAACAATTTCTAAAATTTCATTTGTTATTGCGGCTTGCCTAGCCTTGTTATAGGTTAACTTAAGCTGATCTCTAAGCTCAGTTGCATTGTCAGTGGCTTTGTGCATTGCTGTCATCCTAGCGCCATGCTCAGAAGCATAAGAGTCTCTTACCGCCTTATATAATTGAGTCTTTAACGACTTGGGGATTAACTCAGAAATAATTTCTGTTTGAGAAGGTTCAAAAATATAATCGCTAGATTCATTTGCTTCTCCGGACTCATTATTTTCAATTGGAAGATATTGTTCGTTTGTAACAATTTGGGTTGCAGCATTCTTGAATTTGTTGTAAACTATCTTTATTTGATCAAATTCTTTTTCAGAAAACTTTGACATTAATTTCTCAGCAATTAAAGCAACATTTTGAAAATTTAAATCGTCAAAAATCTCATTGCTTATCTCAATAACATTATGTTTTTTTGATAATATGTCTGCCCCCTTTTTCCCAATGCAATAAAATGAAACTTCATGGTCAGTTGTTTTGGATATTTCCAAACACTCCTTTATAACATTAGAGTTAAAAGCACCA
This sequence comes from uncultured Bacteroidota bacterium, assembly GCA_902509675.1. Lineage (GTDB taxonomy): Bacteria > Bacteroidota > Bacteroidia > Flavobacteriales > Flavobacteriaceae > MED-G13. The sequence goes on from CABWYN010000002.1 coordinate 3,862, forward strand.
CAGAGCCCTCTATTTGATGTTACACATACTACCAATAATTTTTTATAATCTGTTGATTGAAGGAAATGGTTTTCAAAATCAACTGAAGAAGAAAGGTCAACCAACATTTGGGTTAACTTGTCAGAATAAGGTCTCATGGCTGTAATTGCATCTTGTGCCTTTTTAAGCTTAGCCGCAGAAACCATTTTCATAGCACTTGTAATCTGCATTGTAGAAGATACAGACGAAATTCTATTTCTTATTTCTTTTAAGTTTGCCATTTTTTAAAACTTTGCTACCAAGTCAGCGCATACTTTTTCTAATGTGCTTGTAACTTCATCAGTTAATTTACCTTGTTTAATCGTTGATAATACTTCTGAATGTTTATCGTTCAGAACTCTTATATATTCAGATTCAAAATCTTTTATCTTCTCAACAGGGATATCCCTAAGAAGATTCTTGGAGCCAACATAAATTATCGCAACCTGATCTTCAACTTTGAACGGATCATTTTGCGCTTGTTTTAATATTTCTACATTTCGCTTTCCTTTTTCAATAACATTAAGTGTTGCTGCATCAAGGTCAGATCCAAATTTTGCAAAGGCTTCTAATTCTCTAAATTGTGCCTGATCAAGCTTTAAGGTTCCCGAAACTTTTTTCATTGATTTAATCTGAGCTGAACCTCCTACCCTTGAAACTGAAATACCCACATTAATCGCAGGCCTAACTCCAGAATTAAACAAATCTGACTCCAGGAAAATCTGACCATCAGTGATGGAAATTACATTTGTAGGAATATAAGCAGAAACATCTCCTGCCTGAGTTTCAATAATCGGCAATGCAGTAAGCGATCCGCCCCCTTTTACTTTCGATTTAAGTGACTCTGGAAGGTCATTCATGTCTTTAGCAATTGTATCATCATTAATGACCTTTGCTGCCCTTTCTAATAATCTTGAATGAAGATAAAAAACATCTCCAGGATAAGCTTCTCTTCCCGGAGGCCTTCTCAATAATAGTGAAATTTCACGGTATGCTACCGCTTGCTTTGATAAGTCATCATATATGATTAGAGCTGGTCTTCCAGTATCTCTAAAATATTCTCCGATGGAAGCGCCTGTGAAAGGAGCGTAGACTTGCATAGCAGCTGGATCAGAGGCATTTGCTGCTACAATTGTTGTATATGCTAAAGCTCCTTTGTCTTCTAAAATTTTTGCAATTCCTGCAACAGTAGATGCCTTTTGTCCTACTGCAACATATATACAATAAACAGGTTCTCCCGCATCATAAAATTCTTTTTGATTTAAAATTGTATCAATACAAACTGTTGTTTTACCGGTTTGTCTGTCGCCAATAACTAATTCTCTTTGACCTCTTCCGATCGGGATCATTGCATCAACTGACTTAATTCCTGTTTGAAGGGGTTCGTTTACAGGCTGTCTAAAAATAACTCCAGGTGCTTTCCTCTCTAATGGCATTTCGTAAAGATCTCCGGGTAAATCGCCTTTTCCGTCAATTGGATTACCCAAAGTATCAACTACTCTTCCGACAATACCTTCGCCAACTTTAACAGAAGCAATTGTAGAAGTTCTTTTAACAGTGTCGCCTTCTTTAATATCTGTTGATGCACCAAGAAGCACTATTCCAACATTGTCTTCTTCTAAATTAAGGACAATTCCTTGGGTTCCGTTTGAAAACTCGACAAGTTCTCCGTATTGAGCATTTGAAAGTCCATATGCTCTTGCAATTCCATCACCAACAGTTAGAACACTTCCGATTTCGTTTAATGATGATGAAGAGTCAAAATCTTTTAATTGTTTTTTTAATATTGCTGAAATCTCAGCAGGATTTACCTCGGCCATATTATTTAGTTTGTAAGTTCAGTTTTTAAATTATTTAAATTTTGCTTTACGCTTGCATTATACTCTTTTCCGTCAAATCTTATAATGAAACCTCCAAGAATACTTGGGTCCACTATGTTTTTTAAATTAATTGATTTAATGTCAGCAACATTAATCTTAGAAAGGATTTTTTCTTCTAAATCTTTATTAATTGGGGTGGCCGTTATAACTACGGCTTCCTTAATATCGTTGTGACGGTTATACAATTGTATAAAGCTCTTAGCGATATCATTAACTATGTAAACTCTTTTGTTGTTGATTAGTAAGTCAATCAATTTTACAGTTAATCCGCTATAACCTTTGATTAATGACAAGATTGCATTTTTCTTATCCTGATATTTAATCTGTGAATTAGTTAATAAATTTCTGAAATCTAAGGAGTCATTTGACAAAGAGTCAATAATATTCATGTCGGTGAAAACATTTTCTATTGCATTCTCTTCAATGGCAATTTCAAATATTGCTTTTGCATATCTAATGGCTGCTCTTGATTGCATTAATTTAATTTTGTTTTGTCAAGGATCTCTTGAATATTTTCGAGTTGCTTGTCCTTACTTTCTAATTCCTTAGAAAGTAATTTTTCAGCAATATTAAGTGAAAGGTCTACAACAGTATTTTTTAATTCTTTCATTGCAGCAGACTTTTCATTTTCAATTGCTGTTTTAGCGGACTCAATGAGCTTATTTGCCTTTTCAGTCGCTTCATTTTCAGCGTCAGAAATTATTTTTGATTTTATTTCTCTTGCTTCTTTTAATAACAATTCCCTTTGAAGCTTTGCCTCATTTAAAATCTTTTCATTGTCAGACTTTAAATTTTCCATTTCATCTTTGGCTTTTTCAGCCGCAGAAAGTGCGTCTTTGATAGATTTTTCTCTTTCATTAACGGCCCCTAAAATAGGTTTCCATGCAAATTTTGCAAGAACGAAATATAGGATCCCAAAAGAAACTGTCGTCCAAAAAATAAGACCTATGTCTGGTGTAACTAAATCCATATCAGTTAATTAAGGTTAATATAAGTACCTACTTGATAAGAGATACAACCACTGCAAATAATGCAACCGCCTCAACGAATGCAATTAATACAATTGCGGATCCTTGTAGCTTGCCCTGCATTTCTGGCTGTCTTGCCATAGCGTCCATAGCTGATCCACCGATTTTACCAATTCCAATACCTGCACCAATGGCAGCTAATCCTGCACCAATAGCAGCAAATGCTCCGTAATCAACAACTGTTTCTTGTAAAAAAATAATTAAACTCATGTTTGTAAAAATTTAAAATTAATGTTCGTGTTCTTCAATTGCACTACCTATGTATAAGGCAGACAACATTGTAAATATATATGCCTGAATGGCAACAACTAAAACCTCGATAAGACTAATAAATACCGAAAAGAATAAAGATGCTGGTGCTAACCAGATACTCTTAAATATAAATATTAATGATATCAAGCTTAATACTATAATATGCCCTGCTGAAATATTTGCAAATAATCTTATCATAAGGGAAATGGGTTTGATGAAAATTCCTAGGAATTCGATTGGTGCGAGGAATAACTTCATAGGAACTGGAATTCCTGGCATCCAAAAAATATGTTTCCAATAATCTTTATTCGCAACCAATGTCGTAATGATAAACGTAATCGCTGCCAACACAAATGTAAAAGCAATATTTCCACTTAGATTTGCACTAAAAGGGAAAAAAGGAATTAACCCCATAACGTTATTTATCCATATAAAAAAGAACAATGTTAGTAAGAAAGGCATGTACTTTTTATAATTTTTTTCTCCAATCATTGGAACAGCAACTTCATCTTTTATGAAGAGAATTAGTGGCTCTGTAAACTTTCCTAATCCTGTTGGTTCTCCTTTTCTAGATCTTGAGTACGTTTTTGCCGTAGCCACAAAAATAAATACTAATAAAATCATAGAAATAAACATTGAAAAAACAAGCTTTGTTATCGACAAGTCTAATGGTTTTTCATTTAAAACATTGCCTAGTTCATCATAAGAGATATATTTAGTATTATTTTCAGTGTTAGCATAAAATATTTTTTCGTGATACTTGACAAAAAGTTGTCCATTTTTATCTACAACTACTGTCCCCGAATCATCGTGATCAAACTCAGAAGAAAGAAATGAAACCAGTCCATTTTTAGTCCAAAGGATAATTGGAAGCGGAAAAGAAACCCCATGACCATTTATATCCATTATATGAAATTCATGCGAGTCTTTAATATGGTGCATTATCATTTCATTTACATCAAAGCCTTTTTTATCATCAGACTTTTCTGCTGAAAAAGCTATGCTGCTTCCGAAAAAAATTAGGAAAAAAATTAAGGAAAATTTCGTTGAAAATCTTAAAAGCATTTTTGCTAAAATTTCTTCTATTAATTATGGTTGCAAATGTACACACATAAAAGGAAATTTCAAACAAAAAAAAAGAAGAAGTTTTTAAATATTATTAAAGGTTTTTTTTAGACTAAAAATTTCAAATGAAAGGAATAAAAAATAAACGGGAAAAAAATTATATGCAACTATTTTAATATCATAAAAAGACTCTTGGTTATAGTAAATAAAGAAAATTATTACAGCTAACATTTTAATAAATGTGAGTAAAATGAAAAAGGTAAGCGGATTAACAAGATTGTATATTATATTCATTCTTGAGCCTATCAAAAAAAATAAAACTGCAGAAAAATTAAATATATAGATGGAATTAATAGGTGTTTTATCAAATATTGAATAATTAAATTCCAAATTTGAGTGAAGATTATATGAAAGAATTGTAATTAAGAAAAGAACCGCGAAGTCCGTATGTTTTTTTAGAGTATTATCCATTTTTTTTGACTTGACTAATAATTTGATATATAGAAACTACTATTGAGATCAAAGAGAAAGAAATGGTGAATAAGTTGTATGCATTGGAAAAATAAAGATCTAGCTGATAGCCCAAATAAATCCCACCCCCAATAACAATTAACATTTGAAAAGCTAACTGTGAGAAGATTATAAAATTATGCTGATTTTTCTTTCTTTTCAGATGAGGTTTTTTCTTCTAAGTTATTTAATTCCTTTACCCCGCCTTTCATTGAACAGGTGGCGTTAAATGTTGCTCCTGGTTCAACGGAAAGTTTTGCAATTTCAACCTCCCCTTCAATGTAAGCAGAGGATCGTAAAGTTAGCATTCCTGAAAGCTTTAACTTTCCTGAAAAACCGCCTTCAAAGTCTGCATTTTCACCCTCAAGGCTTCCGTTAACAACTCCCGTTTTGCCAACAACAACCTTTCCTGATGTTTTAATGTTTCCTTTAATATTTCCTTCAATTCTAAAGTCTCCCTCACTAAAAATATCACCTACCAAAGTTGTCCCTTGGGTTATCATATTTTGCTGGTTTGTATTACTCATAACAGTATTTTAATTACTAAAATTATTTAGGTTTTTATGAATTTGAATCGTCTTGTAATTGTCCGAGGAAATAACAAAAAACGAATCTGCCTGGATGTTAATGGATTTTTCCAGTCTTTCTGAGAGCCCAAAACCTCCGTCATAACTGGTTAAACCATGAACTACAACAAATGTAAGAATATTATTGTAAAAATCTTTAGATGTACGTAAATCTAAATAGTCAACTTGACTAATGTATTGTTCCAAATCATTTGCTTGCTGATTAATCTTTTCTATTTCTCCGGACTCAAAAACATATACAATTTTATAATTATAAGATAATTGATTTTCCGTGAATGCTGGATTACTAATCTGAGGCAGCACTTCTGAAAGAATTCGTTCAGCCTCTTTTGCCTCTGGAGTTACCGAATAGTTTAATTTTATGAATTGTAGTGACTTCTCATACTCAGAATAACCGTAAACTCTTGCAATTGCTAAAGACTTCAAAAACTCTAATTTAGATACAACCGGTTCGCCAGTAAATGAAACTATATTTTTTTCACAATCTGAAATAACTTGTAAATATTTTTGGTCTTGATATAGGTTATAAATTCTTTCGTATACTATATTAAAATCCTCTTGACTATTAATCATTGCATTTGGGTCTAATAAAATCGATGCATATTTTGAATCAGGATGATTTGTTATTATATCCTTTTTCAATTGGCCCGCAATATTAATTGAGTCCAGTATAAGCCAGTTTTTGTAAATAAAAAATTTGGAGGGCGGAATTAAATTAGATTTTGGATTGCTTTCTAGTAAATTATACAATTTATCGTTAGAAATTTGATATTCTTGGAATTGATCTTTATAAATAGAGCCTAACCTGAAGTATGCGTCATTTCTTATATTTCTTATGCTGTCTATTTTAATAGAGTCTTTTGGAATAAGGCTAATATAATAGTCCGCTGATAGCAAACTGTCATTGTCAATTTTATCTGATTTTATTATATTTTTTTTCTCTGACGCGTCCTTTGGCTTTATTGACCACCTCCAATTATCAGATAAGCGTCTGTCTCCCCATCTGTTTTTAAAATCCGATTTCCCATAAGCAACAGCAGAGGAATTATAAAAATAGAATAGCCCTTCATCAGATTCTGAAAATGAATTCAAAGAATATGCAGATCCAAAGTTTTTGCTTTTTTTTGATGCTTTTTTTTGACCTTCTTTAATTTTATCAATGTACTTTTTAAAATATTCTTCCCTTTTCAGCTTAGGCATTTCGATCAGATTTATAACGCTGTCTAAGTTTGATGAAATTGTTTCATAATAAATTAAATCGTTTAAATTTTCTCTTTTCCTTGTTATTTTTCTGAATTCTCTAGATTTATTATTTAACTGAGTTAAGGTGCTATCATAATATTGCCCAGCGATCAAATAATTTTTATTTCTAAAATTTAATTCAGCTAATTCATTATAATTTTTTGCAACGATAAGCTCGTCATTTGTGTCTGTTTTAAGGGATTTGTTAAAATAATCGATTGCGATTGAATCTAATTTTTTATTATTTTGATTGTCCTCAATTAAACTATTCTTCTTTAAGTTAAGCATAGCTATTTGATGAAAAATAACATCTAAAAAATTGTTGTTTTCAAAATTTTCTGTTAACAAATTCAGCTCTAGAATCGAATGGTCAATCGAGTCTGAAACCATTGATCTTTTTATAAAAGAATTGATGTAAAATTCTCTTGGAATTTTTCTGTGCAAATCAATAATCTCAGAATATAGGGTATATGCTGTGTCTTGAATCGAAAGTTGTTGATATAATTGGGCTAGTAAAAACTTTTTTCTAGTGTTTAACAATAGATCTTTTTGTTTAAAAATTGATTTTTTTAAGTAAACTAAAGAACTGTCTAGTTCTTTCGTGTTGATAAAAGCTTGACTTATGTAAGAATTTGCTAGGCTTCTTTCTTCTTTTGTTAAATTCTCTTCTTCCAAGAGTTCTTTTAAATTATCAATTGCATATTTGTTTTGGTCAATTCTAATGTTGACTTTTTCTTTCCAAATTTTTACTAAATTAATGTATTCGCTAGTGGGGTATTTAAATAATATATAATTAAATGCTTCTAGTGCAGGAATGAATCTGTTGTCGAAATATCTGGCTTTACCAAGCAATAAATATGCCTCGTCCATAACAGGGTTCTTTTCTTTTCCCTCAACATTCATCGAATGTTTTTGAATTGCCAGAGTTGCCTTCTCTTCTGCATTTGTAAACTTAGTTTCTCTTTCCTCATCAAGATTAATGTTGATATATTTAAATTTTTCAATAGGAATTAATGTCCAAAAATTTTCTTTCTCTCTGGTATCTAACTCATTTAAACCCTGAAAAAACAAATTGTTACCGTTGTAAAGATAATTGTAGGTTGTGGTAAGCGAATGAAATTTTTTATTTAGAAACTTGTCTTTTTTTCTCGAGCATCCTGCAATAAATAATATCACAAAAAAAAATAAAAATATATGTGGCGCTAGTTTTTTCAACTTATATATAAATGTATGTATAAAACAGAAAATCATTACTGATATTGTGCAACAGCAAAAATAGACATCTTTTTAATATTATTAGGAAATTAATTACATTCGCATATATATATTTATTATTGGATTCAATTAAGATTACATATAAAGTTGATGGAGTTGAGACCACAGTTGAGGGCGACAAAAACAAAACTCTTCTAGACACCGCAATAGAAAATGACATCGACGCTCCCTATTCGTGTAAGGGTGGCGCTTGCGCGACCTGTATCGGTCGTCTAAAAATAGGTTCGGTTGAGCTTGAACAAAATTATATTTTAACCGATGGAGAAATCGAAGAAGGATTAATAATTACTTGTCAATCTTACCCAACATCAAACGAACTATACCTTGACGTTGATGATAATTAAATCCTTTACTTTATCATACTTATTATTTTTTCTGGACTTATACTGTTGATTGCATCTATACAATTTTCTGGACAATTCCTTCCGTATATAGTTGCAGGAACATTAGGATATTTTTTTAAATCCACTGTTATCGAATTACCTTCGGGCTGACCAAAAGGTGCATACCCCAAATAAGGGTGTGTGGCGCCCCATATTGAAATTACTTTTATTCCAAACAGTGTAGCAATATGGCCGTTGGCAGAATCCATTGAGATCATCAAATCTAAATTAGAAATAACAGCCATCTCTTGGCTTAAGCTTAGTTTTCCCGCAATTGAGTACACATTTTGCTTTTTATCAGATATTTTCTCTAATTTATATTGCTCGTTACCTGGAGCGCCAAATAAAATAACACACGTGTCCTGATTAATGGAATCAATTATTTTTAAAATGTTTGTCAAAGAGTATTCTTTGCAGGAGTGCTTGGCAAATGGGGCAATACCAATGAAGTTTTTAAAATTGTGAAAATCAATGTTTGTATTTGAAATTTTTACTTTTTTGTATGAAGTGAATTTTTTTAGATCTAATGACAAGTCAAGATTAGTAAATACATCCGCATATCTTTGATGCATTGTTTTTAATTTTTTTAGTTTCCCACCTTTAATAAGTCTTTTCTTTTCTCTTCTTCCCTTCTTTAGTTTGAAGAAAGAGGTTTTGGAAATATTAAAGGGGTTGATTAAAAAATTAATAATGTTTGTTCTTATCACATTATGAAGATCTATAATATGATCAGCTTTAATATTTTTAATCGCATTGGTTAATAAAACCAGACCCTTTATGTTTTTATGCTTTTTCTCAAAGTATAAAAAGTTAATATTTGGTGTCTGATTATATAATTCAGAAAAAAACTTTGTGGTCAGAACTGTTATTTTAACTTCTGGATAAGTCTGTCTAAAAACACTAACTATCGGGACGGTCATTGCAACATCGCCAAAAGAAGAAAGTCTTATTATTAATATGTGCTTATTCAAAATTTGTGGGGTTCTAGAATGGCTTTTGATTTTACAGTGCTTAATGGTAATCCTCGTATGACTTTTCTTCAATAAAGCCTGAATCAGTGAGTAAGTTAATTGATTTTTTTACATCACTTCTTTTGTCGTTTGTAAAGTATACCGCCCTTGCTAACTCGGTGAATTTATCCCCGAAATCTTTAAGCTTTTCACACTCCCTAATGTCATCTTCAATTTTCCATAATTGACTATTTATGCCGGCGAGCTCATTGTAAAGACTGCTAAGCTTGTTCCTGTACTTAGCAAATAGTAGTTCTGCTAGGGGGGTTAGTTCGTTATGCTCTTTTTTAACATTTTCTAATTTTTTTTCATCGTTAATGTTTGACAATTTTAATTCTAAAATTGTCAATTTATCTAATAACTCACCGTTTGATACTTCTACTTTCATTATTTTAATTTATAAGGGAAAAGAATTCAATAAAACTATAAGAATCATTACTGATTCTAAAAAAATACTTTTCCGGGTTTGAGAAATAATTCTTACCAAAGTTACCAGAAAAGGAAAGAACAAAAAAATCGTATAATCCTCAATTAAAAAAATTAGCAAAATTGAGTTTAACAAAAACAATAATAAAAATGTATTTTTTAATCTTTCCGTTCTGTTGCTACCAAAATATTGGAATAAATAAACTGAGAAAATTAGCGAAGTAATTACAAGAATTGAGGTGTTAAAAAAGCTGAAATCTGGGCAATTAAAGCAGGGTTGAAGTTGTAAAATTAATGAGTCAACAATATCAAATAAGTGAAGTGAATTCGGGGAGCCTAATTGTAAATTGAAAAATAAAGCTGCAATAAATACCACTGAAAAATAGCCCATAATAAATTGTAGTATAGTTTTAATATTTAGCTTATATAAAATATAAGTGCCAAATGAAATAGAAATGATAAAAAGTATATTTACGGGACTTAATATTGTAGAGATCGAAAACCAAAAGCCTGCGTCAAATAACTTTTTATTTGTTTTTTTATGAGACTTAAGACTGTAGATTTTACGAATAGAAAACAAAAGAAAAAGATAGGAAAGAACGGTAAGAAAATTAATTTCTGTCTTGTAAAAAAACCCACTAAAAATTATTAATCCCAAGGTTGTATATTGGTTGTTTTTTAAAATAGAATTTTTTGAAATAACAAAAATTGAAAGTAAAAAAATAAAAACAAGAAGAAATGAAATGTACAAATCTTCCCAGGAAAGATTATTGAACTTTAAATTTATCATTGTCGCCACAGAAATAATCGATGAAACTATTAACTGAGGTAGTTTTGTAAATTTAAAAAACCTAATTATCATATAAAGATTTGTATATTTGCAAAGTAAATAATTTAAAACCAATGAAAGAGTTCTTTTACGGCATTGAAAATCTATTTGTTAACTATTTTTTTATTCCCTTTGACGCATTAAGAGAGGTTGGTGATTATAATTGGTGGTTAGCAAATATTATGGCGTGGGTTTTTACCTTAATTGGTTGCGTTGCTTTCACGTACTGGATGATACAACTTAAAAAGTTTGATGATAATAACGAAGAAGACAAGAGCATAACAGCTCATGATTATTTATAGGTCAAAGCCGATATCCTTTCTAAAATTCATCCCCTCAAAATTTATTTTTTTTATAGATTCGTATGATTTCTCTAGAGCTTGCTGAATAGTATTAGCTAAGGAAGTTATTGCTAAAACCCTGCCTCCCGAGGTGAAAATTTTTTCATCCTTTTTAATTGCTCCGGCGTGAAATACCATCGAATTAGTGACTGTTTCTAAGCCAAAAATTTGTTTGTTTTTTTCATAGAGCTCAGGGTATCCACCAGAAACTAAGAATACTGTTGTGGCTGGATTATCATCAATGATCAAATTGTAATCACTAAGCGAACCGCTATTAACTGAATGTAATAATTCCAAAAAATCGGATTTTATTCTTGGAATAACTGCTTCGGTTTCTGGGTCTCCCATTCTGACGTTGTATTCAATAACATATGGCTCATCACCAACTTTTATTAGTCCAAAAAATATAAATCCTTGATATTCTATTTTATCTTTTTTTAATCCCTGAATTGTTGGATTAATAATTTCGTTTTCTATTTTTTTCATCAAGCTATCGGATAAAAATGGTGGGGGTGAAATCGCGCCCATACCTCCGGTATTTAATCCGGTGTCTGATTCTCCAATTCTTTTATAATCTTTAGCGCTAGGCAATAACTTATATGTTTCACCGTCAGTCAACACAAAGCAACTCAATTCAATTCCGTCTAAAAACTCTTCGACGACTACACTGCTACTAGCACTACCAAATTGAGAATTAACAAGCATTTCATAAAGAGATTTTTTTGCTTCTTCAGGATTGTCTATAATCAATACACCTTTTCCAGCGGCAAGCCCGTCCGCCTTTAATACATAAGGTGGATTCGTGTTGTCTATATAATCGTATCCTGAGCTAATATTATCAACGGTAAAAGTTTCGTGGGCAGCTGTTGGAATATTATGTCTATTTAAAAACTCTTTTGCAAAATCTTTGCTTCCTTCTAATTGAGCTGCTACTTTTTTTGGTCCAATTACAGAGATATTATCTAATTTGTTGTTTTGGGTAATATAATCGTGAAACCCTTCAACTAAAGGAGCCTCTGGGCCAACAACCACCAAAGATATTTCATGTTTAATTATGGCTGATTCAATTTGAACAAATTGGTCAACCTGTATGTCTAAATTAACCGCTATTTCTGCCGTTCCTGAATTTCCAGGCGCCACGAAAAGGTTTTTACATAGCCTACTTTCTTTTATTTTATATGCAAAAGCATGTTCTCTACCCCCCGATCCTAGTATAAGTACGTTCATCATGTCTAAAATAATATTTTGGTATTAAAAAGTTTGATTAATACGCTTTTTTCTCACCCCCTATTACATTAATAATTGTTATAATAATTATTTTTATATCTAAAACAAATGACCAGTTTTCAATATAATAAATATCATACTTGATCCTATTTACAATATCGTGGGTTGTTTCAATTTCTCCTCTAAAACCTTTTGTTTGGGCCAAACCCGTTATTCCTGGTTTTACATAGTGTCTTACCATGAATTTGTCAATTGTAGTCTTATATTTTTCATTCTCTTTAAGCATGTGTGGGCGGGGTCCAACAACAGACATTTCGCCTTTCAGTACATTATAAAATTGAGGTAATTCGTCTAAGCTGAGTTTTCTTAAAAATTTACCAATTTTGGTTACTCGATAATCATTTTTTGTTGCTTGAGTAGTGTTTGCTTCTTTGTTCAATTTCATTGACCTAAACTTGTAACACCAAAATTCCTTGAAATTAAAACCATTTCTTTTTTGCTTAAAAAAAATAGGACCACTTGAGTTTATTTTTATAAAAATCGCTAATATGGGGGTCAGCCATGACATTAAAAGAAGTAAAACGAGGCCAGAAAAAACTATGTCAAAAGACCTTTTTAGAAAACTATTAAAAGAATCTTCTAAATGAATTGTTCTTAGTGAGAGAACAGGGATAAGTCCATAGTTTTGATATGATAGTTTTTTTGAATAAATCTTACCAAACGATGGAATATACTTAACCTCTTTTAAATTACTTTCGGCAAAATTAGTAATTTGATTCAATTTATCATCATCCGTTGTGCTCAGGCAACAATATATTTCATCAATTGATTCAGACAATACAAAATCAAATACAGCGGTTAAATTTAAATTTGCTGAATTAAAAACCTTCTTAAGCTTAAATCCTGCTTCTTTTTTATCATTAAAGTAGTCCTTTAGGTTTTCAGACTGCTGGCCAGATCCGATGATGACTGTTTTTCTATAATTTCCCCCAAAAACAACTCTAAACTTTAAGAGTAAATAGTAAACAACAAACTTAAATGATGCCACAACTACTATTATTGAAATTGAAATCAATATAATCTGATTTGCGGAAAATAAAGGATCTGAAAAAGACAATAAATCTCCTGATTCAAAAAAACCTATCAACGCGAAAAGAAAAAGAGTAAAAACAAAAAATTGTTTTATGATTAAAGAAAATATTTTTATCTCAGGGGTAAACCTGTAAACTTTATAAAAATTTGTGAATACAGAAATTACAATCCAAGCCAAAGATGATAATAATGAAAAAACAAGTCCTTTTGTCTCAAAATTAAAATGATAAAGAATAATTAGGTTGATAATTCCTAAATCATACAGGTTTAATATCGGTCGAATAAATCTTGAAAATCTACCTTTTTTCTTTTTCATTGCAGGTTGTGTAGCTTTATTTTATTTTCAACAAATTTTTGAAAATTATTCTTAAATGTGTTTTCTGAAAATTGCTGAGCATGTTTGCCAATAAATGCATAGTCAAACTTAATAGTTTTAAAACGTTTTAATGATTTTAAAATTGCCTCAGATGTTTGTGTGTTAAATAAAACGCCAGTTTTTCCGTCAATGACAGTCTCTACTAATCCCCCTGCATTATATCCAATAACTGGAGTGCCACAGGACTGAGCTTCAACGGGGGCTATTCCAAAATCTTCAATACCTGCGTGTATAAATGCCCTTGCTTTACTCACTAACTCATTAACTTTTTCTGACCCTACATAATCTAAAAATTTAATGTTTGAATTAGCAGCTTGCTGAAGTCTTCTTTTCATTGATCCGTCACCCAATATGTATAAAATTTCATCGGTCTGGTTGAAAGCCTCTACAATAAGATCAACTCTCTTGTAGGGCTCTAATCTTGCAGTAGTAATAAAATAGTTTGACTTTTCTTTTTCAAGCCTGAAAAGCTTTGTGTTCACCGGAGGGTAAATTACCTCACAATTAGTGTTGTACTTTTTTTTAATCCAGTTTTTAACAAAAAAAGAGTTTGCTATAATATAATCTGGTCTTTTTGAATGATTTATATCAACTTTACGAAGAATATATAAAAGCGGGAATAGAACAAGTTTTTGAAAAGATGAGAAATAAATGTTTTCATTGTCCCAAATATATCTTTGATTTCTTGCCTGATAATAGCATATATGTAGTTGCTGACCTTGTTTTTTAAAGCCCTTCGCAACAGAAAATGAAGAAGATATAATTAAGGTCTTCTCAGCAGTGATTTTAAATCTGGAAATAAAAAAAGGAAATAAAAAAAACAAGTATCTAAAGTTAGATTTAAGGACTCTCAAAGGGGATTCTGTTATGGGAACTTTCTTGTTTTGAAAAACCTTACACTGATCAGTCTCAGGCATAATATTCAAAAGAGTGTAACATTTGTCGAAATCAAAACAACTATTAAGTACACTCAAGACTCTTTCAGCACCACCGTATTTATCAAGCCAATCAGCTACTAATATTTTTTTCATTTTCAGAATTAATTATGAATACCGCAATGGCTAAAGTTAGAGCAAAAATAAATGATCCTAATTGCCTATGAAAAACATTTTCAATTAACAAAAACAGTACTAAGCTTAATATTAAATTTGATGAGTAAATATTTTTATAACAAAGTACTATTATTTCTTTTAAAAGAAATAAAAACACAAATAATCCTGTTAAACCGAAGGAAATAAGAATATCTAAATACTGGTTATGTGTATTAAAATTTCTTTCCATAAACCAGTTTTTTCTTTTTTCAATAGGCATTAATTGGTATTTTGAAACCAATAATTCTTGAGTTCTAAATGTGCCTATACCAAAAATATAAGGCTTTTCTTCTTTAAATATTTGAGTTGAAAACTTCCATATATCGTATCGTGGTTCATGAGTTTTTATTTTTTCAATAAATGAAGGTCTTATAGAGTCGTCAGAATATAAAAACCTCTTGGAAAGAGTTTTGCTGTTAAAAATTATAGCTAAAAAAACAATTGACATTGTCAAAAGAAAGCCTATTCTATACTTGTTTTTGATGTTATAAATAATTGATGTAGTCAAAGTCAAAAAGGCTATTGCTATAGCGCTTCTAGATGCAATTAAAAACAAAGAAATCAGAAAAAACACAAATAAAAGTAAATAAATGTACTTGACTTTTCTATTTGATGTTTTGCCATATCTTTCAAGCAACAGTATAATTGAAATAACAATAAAAAACCCAAGATAAAGTCTTTGTGTTATGAACAAATCTTTGGCGACACCTCCTGAAATTAAAAATTCAAAAGACTTTAAATAGTAGTTTATAATATTTATATCTGTTATGAAAGTGCTAATAAATGTTCCAGCAATAAAACTATAAATTAAAACTTCTTTATTTTTTACCTGAGAAAATAATATTAAGAGAAGGAGTGTTTGAGCTATCTTTCTGGTTTCTGATAAATCGTTAAAAAATGATTGATTAAATAATGAAAATAGGATAATAAAGATCAAAAAAACAAAAAACATTTTTACATAGCGCTGGTTTAACAACGCTATAATTTTATCTTTTTTAAAACCCAAAATTAAAATCCCCAAAAGGCAAATCATTGTAATGTTTACAAAAGCTTTTGCATAAGTCATAAAGGGAATAGATACGCATACAGCAGCGGCTAAATAAGTGTATGCTTTTTGTAGTTTAGTATTCATGCTTCGTTATTATTTTTTTTATAAACGATGTTGAGCTCCTTGAAAAAAAATACAACACTATACTTCTTAAAAGTCCATATATGGGATAAATTCCTGGTTTGAAGTTTTCTAGAATAACCTTAATCCTATTTTTAACCTGAAGCTTTCGTTTCCTTGTAGAAATTGAGTTTTCATCTGAAACATAGTCAAGTAAAACCTCTGGCATATTAGCACATTTAAAATGTTTAATCACCTCAAAGAAAAAAGCATAATCTTGTGCAGCAAATCTATATTTTTCTGGATACTTTGTTACTACATCTAAAATAGACGAACAAAAAACAACTGTTGGATTAACAAACATGCTGTTTAAATACATGTTTCTATTTATCTCCTTATAATTAACTGGATGCTTAATTGTATATAAAAAATCTCCACTAGAATTAACCACTCTTGCCCAGGTCCCAACAAGTTTAATTTCCTTATTAAGCTCTAAGAAATTAATTTGTTTTTTAAACTTGTCTTTATAGCAAATATCTCCAGCATCTAATCTGGCGGTGTATTTATAATTTTTACTTTTTACAAAATCTAAGCATTGGTTTGCTGCGATGCCAACCCCTTGATTCTTTAGCAGGTATCTAAAAAACACATTTCCATTTTTGTATTGCATCTTAATTGCGTCCTTGTCAGGTTTTTCATTGCTCCCGTCGTCAACAATAATAATGTCAATTAAAAAATCCTCATCAATTGACCGAATTGTTTTTAATAACCCTTTGGGGTTATTAAAGTGAGGTATTGTAATTACAAGATTACTCATAATCTAGTTTTTTTTGACTTTCCTTAGTGAATATTAAAGCTAAACATATCCAAAAGAAATATATTCTTAAGGAGTCCATTTTTAACCAATTCAATGAAAAACCCAACATTGAAACTAAAATTATAAAAGGAAGAAGTCTATTCTTGCTTTTATAATTATTAAAGCACCAGAGGAAAATATGGAGAAAAAAAAGGATAAAAATTGACATTCCTATAATACCTGTTTCACTCAATATTCTCAAATATAAATTATAACCCGGTGGAAATTTTTTATCATTTTGATTAAGGTATTTAAGCCTAAATTCCCAATTGTTGTTTTTTGCCCAATTGGGATACTTTTTCCAAGACTCAAAAGCTTGCAGGCCATATCCAGTTCCTGAGATGGGGTTTTCTAGAAATACTTCAAACATTGCCTGTTGAATCCCAAATCTTGATTTATTTGAGAGGGCGTGGGTAGGGTCGCTTAATTTGAAAGAGGCAACCTCATTTTCAACATATTTAAAAATTTGCCTGTGGTATGTAAACAAAATTACTGCTGAAGCAAAAAAAGAAATCAAGCCAATCTTATAAATATTTTTTTTGACGGGTGTTTCTTTGAAAATAACTATAACAGCTAATACGAATTGTATCAAAATTGCGAAAAATGCTGCCCTGGAGCCAGAAAAAAACCCTAGTACTAATACAACAAGGCCAGGGACATATTTGTAATTTTTTTTCTCTGTGATAACATAACTGAACATCCATCCGGCTATTGAAATTAAATACGTTCCAAGAGCAGGCGGTTCAAAAGTGACAGATGAAATTCTTTTAAGACGCATATCTGTCTTTGCTTCTGTAAATGGAAAATAGTCAAATAAATTAAGTACAGATTTTTTCAATCCAGTGAAATCAAATTTGACAATCAAGATCTCAACAACAGCGTATGCTGTAACAATAAGTAATGAAATAAGAATTGTTTTTCTTATCAATAATAAAACCTTGTTGACGCTTAGTGCTTTAAACACATTGTAAAAGGTAATAGGTATTAACAATGCTGCAATTATTAAAGACCCAAACTGATTAATAAATCTAGAGGTGCCGCTTGTTTGCTTGAAATAATAGTCTGAAATGCTGAACATATTTAATAGTGTGGCGAATAGGGCCCATAAAATAAAAAAAAGTAGTAGTTGAAATATTAAATTTTTATACGGAAGATTGATTTTTCTTTTAAATAAAATTATTAAGAATGCCAAAGTAAAAAATAAAAAGCATGAGTCTCTATAATACTCACCTAAAAAGGGTATTCCTTCCCATGAATTAAAAGGAACGAAAAAAATTCCAATAAGGATTAACTGTAATGCAATAAATGAAATGTCTAATTTTTTCATTTTAGTATTCTCTCCAGCTTTTAATGTTAACATTCATCTTTTCTATTTTCTTGACATCATTTTTGAAATGCTTTCTTAATAAATCAACAGTTTCTAAATCAATTTCCTCTGTAGGCTTTAAAAAATACTTTGACAAAAAAGTTAAATAGACTTTTATTCTTGATGTTGGTTTGACAAATTTCTTTAAAATATTCTTTGTTTTGGAGGGCTTAAATAATATCCTTGTGATAATATTAGATGAATAATTTCCACCAAGATTGTATCTTTTATCTAAGTTTCCAATTTTATGGTTTTTATCAACACCCAAAAATGAATAAACTACTTTAATCGTCTGCTCAGGTTTTTGATTCAAGTCTTCTTGGGTTAAAACCAAAACTTTTGAAAAAACACTTTTAGCTTTTTTAATCTTGTCAAAGTATGTGGAATTAAATTTATAATACCAAAAATCTGAATACTCTAATTTTTTTCTTTTTTCTTCAGCGAAAATAGATTCCTTAAAGGATAGCGTTTCTCTACTTTCTCTTTTGAGGTGTAGATAATTTGAATAAGCTCTGTTAATTGGATCTCTTATAATAATTATAACTTTTGGGTCATCCAAAGTTTTTTTAATTTCAGGCAAAAATTCTGGATAATTAATATAAGAAGGCGATGCCTCTCCTATTGCAATTTCATCATTTACATTTTTGAAAAAACTCAAATATCTAGACAATGATTTTATTTGGGTCTGTTTAACAATCTTGTCACCCGGGCCATTATTTAGTTTTGCTAGTTTTTTTGAGGTAAAATAGTGTAGCTCTTTCTGGCTTGGCATAAAAATATTTGGGTGTTCTTCTAAATAGTGATGAAGAGACGTTGTTCCACATTTTGGAAATCCCATTATAATAAAGTTTGGTTTTCTCATATTAAGTTAAAAAAACTTTTACCCGGTCTTTATGGTATATATACAGGATAATTATAAGATTCCAAAAAACAAAACTTATTAGCGTGGCTATTGCGGCCCCACTTATTCCGTAGGAAGGAATCAAATAAAAGTTTAATCCGATATTAACAATAAGGCCGGTCAATAGTATTTTATTTAGCACTCCTTGCCTTTTGGTCATGTTCAAATAAATTGCCCCTGGCCCACTTAAAGAATTAAAAAATTGACCAAAAATTAATATAATAAGGGCTTGCTTTGCCACTAAATAATTTTGGCCAAAGAGTCCTAAAATAGTCTCAGAAAAGAATACTAAAAACAACAGCGTAACCACACTAATAATAAATATAATTCTAGTAGATTTTTTAATTATTTCTTGCATTTCTTTTGTTTTCTTCTTTTCATATAATTCAGCAATTTTTGGAGCAACCACAATATTCACAGATAATAATGCTAGTGCAATTAGAGTAGCTAATTTAACCGAAACAGAGTAATAGGCAAGCTTATCAAACCCCTCATAAATCGCTAAAATTATCACATCTATGCTTTGCATAACAAAATAAGCCATAGCGCTAATAGCCATTGGAGTTGAAACTTTTAGAATTTCTTTTGTGGTGTAAGACAGTATATTTTTCTGAGTATAGGAGCCTTTTTTAAAAGACAATAAAACATGTATGGAGGAGATCACAGATAGTATAAAAAATCCTGCTAGATAAACATCTACAATCAGGTCTTGTCTGTTCGTAAAAAACAGCACTACGGTGCCAATAAAAACAGGGGTATATCTAAAAATATTCCTGTATAATTCTGACATCATTGTTTTTTCAATTGCTCTGATTGTATCAATGTTTAACATTGTAGAGGTAAAAAACATAAGTACTGCAAAAGACTTAAAGACTAAATTAAATGCATCTGGCTTATTAAAAATTGAATTTATTATAGCTTTATTTTGAACTGATAAAAACAAGTATAAAAAAAGAAAAGCAAAGCTTGTCATTGCAATTATTTTTAACATCTTGAAGTATATGCTTTTAATTGAGCCCATACTGTTTTTGGCTTTTAACAACCCTGAATAGTATATAATTGCCTGATTCGTTCCCATAAGAGCAATGCCCCCTATTATCATCACCGTAGACCTTACAAAGTCATATCTGCCTACATTTTCTGGACTAAAAAAATTGGTTATAAAAAGGGTGAATAGAAACAAGACAAAAACCCCAGTTATTCTTATTATAAATACCGATAAGCTTTTCTTAGTAAGTTCTCTTAATAGCATTTTAACTAGCTCTGTCTAGTTTGTCTAAATAAGAATAAAGTCCAATTGATAAGCTTATAAGTATATAAAGTCCTAAAAATAGAATCGGATAATAAATCATCAAATTTGATGATAAAGACTTGTCTTCGATTAACACATTGGTGTCGTTTATTATCATCACTGTTTGTTTTGATATTAAACTCTCGTTTTTAAGCTCTTCATTTTCTTTCTGAAGATTTACCTTCGTTTTGATAAGCTCATTTGGATTAATGTCTTTGTTGTCTATATAAAACTGGGCTGTATTAATTTCCTTTTGTGAAGAATAGTAGTCAATTATTTTGTCGATCTGATTAATGGTTTCTTCATTGTCATAAATCACACTAGAAATTCTTTGGAGGTTTCTGTCTTTTAATTCAGCAAATAGCGGGTTTCTGTTAAAATAGTCAATCACCTTACCAACTGTGCTGATGGATGAATTATCTGACACATTTAATGTTATCAAGTGGTAGTCATAATCCGATCTAAATCCCTGAGTTACCGAAAAATTATCCTCATATTCTAGGTTTTCAAATAAGGCTCTTATCTCATTGGCATTGATATCTTTTTCCATTATATCTTTAATATCAACAACAGGTGTAATTGATATCATATCAATTACTTCTGTGTCGTCAAGCATCATTTCCAGATTAAAAAAGCTTAAATCCTCAGAAGAAATTTTTGAATTTATAAGCTCTATAGCATCGTAAACATAATTACCTGCGTCAAAATTTACCTTAACCAGTATGTTGGCCTCTTTTGCGTTTTGCTTTTCATTGTCAGTTAGTAAGTAGCCTACAGCAAAACCAATAAAAGCTATAATTAAAAGTTGTTTCCATTTTAAAAAAATGGACTTAGTTCTTCTAAAAACCTGTAAAAATAAACTTAAAAACATAAGTTTAATTTTTTCCATTAGAACTATTATGTCAAGTTCCTCATTTTCTTTAAAATTATTTTTCATTTGTTTCTTATTGTTTCTTTAGAACGGTTATTTCTAAAAAATATTTTATATTAATTTTAGGTTTTCTAACAGAGATGCAATTTCTCTATCATTAGCAATTTTTGGAATTTTATTTTGTCCTCCAAGCTTACCAATATGCTGCATGTATTTTTTAAAGCCACCTGGGCAAACTTGTGTAATAACAGGCTTTGAAATAATGTTCCCGTCAATCAAATCTTTATAGTACTTGTTTTGTGCTTTTAGTTCACTGTTTAACACCTCGGCAAATCTTTTGTTATTCCTAAACTCTGTGCCAAACTCAATAAACCATTCATGACACGCATTCTTTTTATCTGTTTTAAATCTTGGAGCGACGGTAAATTCGTTAACAACAGAAGCTGTTTGTTTAATGGCCTTTTCAATAGCTTGTTCTACCTCCTTAACAATTACATGCTCTCCAAATGCGGATAAATATTGCTTAATACGCCCTGTAACAATAATTCTGTGGGGATAAAAAGATTTAAATTGAATTGTGTCCCCCGTATTATAGCCCCAAAGTCCAGCGTTGGATGAAATAATCAATACGTAATTTGTGTTGAGCTCTACACTATCAATACTAATTCTGTTTATATTATTTTTTCTAAAGTCTTCGTCCTTTATAAATTCATAAAATATTCCTGCGTTTAAGATTAGTAGCATTTCATTGGTTTTTTGTGTGTCTTGGAATGCAAAAAAACCTTCACTCGCCGGAAACAATTCAATTGTGTCTATGCTTTTACCTATCAAGAATTTAAACTTTTCTTTATAGGGCTTAAAACTAACACCTCCATGGATTAAAAGATTAAAATTTGGAAAAACTGATGATATTTTTTTTCCGGTCTTTTTAGATATTTTTTCAAAATACATCTGAAGCCAAGAAGGAATCCCACTGATAACTGTCATGTTTTCATTAATTGTTTCATCAACTATTTTTTCTACTTTTCTTTCCCAATCATCAATAATATTGGTTTGCCAAGAGGGAAGCATCTTATGTTGCATAAAAAAAGGAACATGATGGGCGGAAATTCCTGAAAGTCTTCCTTTGAAAATTCCTGAAAGTTTTTCTAATATTGGACTCCCTTGAATAAAAATAAATTTTCCATTGGTAAACTTTGTTTTTCCTGTACTCGAAATATACATCAACAATGCATTTTTGGCTCCTCTTAAATGATTTGGCAGGCTCTCTCTTGTTATGGGGATGTATTTAGCTCCAGACGTGGTCCCGGATGTTATTGCCAAATAGACGGGTTTTCCTGGCCATAAAACATTTCTTTCGCCTGACTTAACCCTGTCAAAATATGTTTTTAACCCTTCATAGTCTCTTACAGGGACCTTTGATTTAAAATCATGGTAAGAGGAAATAGACATAAAGTTATGGTCTTTTCCAAAAGCTGTTTGTGATCCTTTCTTTATCAGATTTAAGAATTGCTTATTTTGTGTAATTGTAGGTTTACTTGCCCACTTGTAAAGTCTGTATTTTGTGATTTGAGCAGCTAATTTTAAAATAGTATGCTTTAGCATTTTAATTAAAATTAAAAAGTGGCTCAGGATTAATGGGCGTACCATTTTTCCACAATTCAAAATGAAGATGAGGCCCAGTACTTAGATTTCCTTGATTTCCTGAATAAGCTATAACCTCCCCCGCTTTTACAAAATTATTTTGTGTTTTTAAGGTTTTTGAATTATGCTTGTAGACAGAGATAATGTTTTCGCCATGATCAATTATTAACACATGTCCCGTGTCAACAGACCATTCTGAAAACAGAACTTTTCCGTCTAAAACTGATTTAACAGCAGTTCCAATATCAGCTGCGACATCGATAGCAAAATGACTATTGGAAGGATCAAATTTTTGGGTTATCTCACCCCTTATAGGGCTAAAAAACATTTTGTTTTCGATAACTAATTCATTTTTAGTTAAGTTGAATTTGTCTTCCTGTTCGACATATCTTCTGAGTATAGAGTCTTCATAGCTAGCTGAAATAGTTGTTTGATTTAATTCATTATAATTATTGTTTGAGGCCAGCGTATCTTTATATATTACCTGATCTGTCTTTCCGGAAAGGACACTTTCAATTGAGTTGTAGAATTTATTATTCAGCTCTAATTCTCTTTCCAACGAGTCTGTCTTTTGAGTCAAAAAAACTGCTTTGTTTAATAACTCTGACGAAGAGTAACCGGGAACCATCTCTCTGACCTCAGTGAAAAAGACAACACTTATTGTAAAAGCAATAAGAATTGTAGAATATACAAGTAGTGTGAAAAAAATATTTATTTTATTTGTTCTGAAAGAAAGCCTTTCTTCGAAAGTATCTTCATTTGAAACAACCACTTTATAGCTATTAATCAACTTTTTTAAAAAACTATTGTTTTGTTTTTTCTTTTTCACAGTATTCAAAAATACTTAAAATTAGCTTACTCTAGATAACATAGGAAAGATATAGTAACAATTAAATGTATTATTGTTAACTTAGCTTAAAATAATTTACTATGAATTTATATATAATACCTCTTGCTTTAGGCCCAGGTCAACTGGTGTTGATTGCTGTTGTTGTTTTAATTTTATTTGGTGGTGGTAGGAAAATAAGTGAATTAATGAGGGGAACAGGTAAGGGAATTAGAGAATTTAAAAAGGCCCTGAAAGAAGATGAAGACGAGGATGCTGAAAAGAATGACTAGAACTTTATGCTTCTAATTATTGCCTCAAGTTCAAAAATATACTCTCTTTTGTTTGTCCCAGGCGAGTAGACAAATCCGTCTATCATAACCATATTGTTATTGCCAAGATCTATATAATAATTTATAAATGGGCCCGCCATAAACTGGCCTTTTACATCCCACAAACCTCTTGATTCCATGGTTTTTGTTTTCCCAAAATAAACTTCCTGAGTATTTGGTTTATAACTGAAATCTGTTCTCATTTGTGAGTCTTCGGTTGGTCCAGGAATATTTGTTTTTGAAATTGAATCTCTTAAAATAAAAATATCCTTGCTAGTCTTTTTTAATTTACTTACAAACAGGTTTACGGACCCAGCTTTTATATCTCTTCTGATCCACACAAAATTCGAATCTAATTTGGCAACTCTATAGGCAGAAGGAAACTTAAGTGAAAGTCCAAGGTTTTGTTTCAAACTCTGGGTGTTGTTTGTGTTTTTTAAAATTCTTCTTTGTTTTTCTTTAAGTTCGCTAAAATACAAGGATGAATAGATTGAAGGAAGGTTTTCTATAATAAGCTCAGAAATCTTTTCTTTATTTTTTGCAGTTATATAAACGATATGTTGTGGAGATGCATATTGATTTGTCAAATTTTTTATTGCCTCTTTTTGGCCTATTGCGACTTTTAAAATTGTTCTTGATTTTGTAGCAAATCCTGAAAATATTTTACTAGGAATATGGTTAAGAGTGAAAACAGGCTCAATCTGAGGGAGTCCGTAAATTGGACGCTCTAAGTTTTCTCTAATTACATCACCAACCTCTCCATCCCAAAGCTCATTATTTATAACCACTGAAATGTTATTAATATTTCCACTAGAGTTTGGCAAAAGCTTTTTATTGTCATCAGAGCATGAAAAGATCAAGCCTAGAATAAATAAAACAAATAAGTTTTTTCTCATTTTTTTAAAAACCTTTTATACCAAATTACAATAATTAATTTTTGGGAATTCTTTTAGGAAAGATAATTAGCTTCTGATTTTCCTTAATATTGTCACTTTTTAAGTTGTTCCAACGTTTAATTTCTGAAACTTTAATGCCAAATTTTCTCGCAATTTTACCTAGAAATTCCCCATATTTTACTTTATATATTAATTTTGAGTTAATAGAGTATAGGTCTGGTAGAGGTTTTTCTCTATTGTTAAATTGCTTTTTTGAAAATGCATAAAATTCTTTTTCAGAATCTATTAATTTATCTAATAATTCAACTGGTAATTTTAGCGAATTCTTTTTATCCCCGGGAATTATACTATGAATATAAGAGGGGTTTAATTGTTTTATAGAATCTTCTGAGATATTTAAGAATCTTGAAATATGTTCGAATGCGACCTTTTCTTTTATTATAATTGTATCTAAAGCTGGTAATGGAACCCTTGATTTAGGCAGGCTAATTCCATGTTCTTCTGCGTATTCTAGTATGTACATAGTTGCTAGAAATGACGGGATATAGTTTGCTGTTTCGCTGGGAAGAAAAGGCCTTATATTCCAATAATTTGTGTACCCTCCAGATCTCTTAATAGCTTTTGATATCGTTCTTGGGCCTGCATTATATGATGCAAGAGCAAGATTCCAATCAGCATGTGTAGTATAAAGCTTTTGTAAGTATGTCGTTGCTGCTATTGTAGATTTTATTGGGTCCATTCTTTCATCAACATAGCTATTCATTATTAAGCCATTTTCCAATGCAGTGTAAAACATAAACTGCCAAAGACCTGTAGCTCCTACCTTTGACACTGCTGTTGGGTCTAACCTTGATTCTATTAGGGGCAAATATTTAATCTCAGTAGGGATGCCTTTATCTTGAAGATGTCTTTCAAAAAGCGGCAAATAAAAATTGATTTTGTGAGTATTTTTTTTATAAAAATTGACTCTTGTTTTTAAATATTTTTTAATCGTTTTTTCAAGATCTGGGGAGAAAAAAAGTTCAAGTGGAGTTTTGGCATTTAATCTTTCAAGTCTATTTTTTATTGTGTCTGAATCAAAGTTTGCGTCTATTTGTGAATGATTTGATTGAATAAAAAAATAAAAAAATAAAAAAAATAAATATTTAAATTTCATATCTATAATCTTAAGACAAAGCTTTGATGCCTGGTAGTGTTTTTCCTTCAAGACTCTCCAGCATTGCTCCGCCTCCAGTACTTATAAAACTAACTTTATTTTGAAATTCAAACTTTTTAATAGCAGCAACAGAGTCTCCGCCCCCAATCAGAGAAAAAGCTCCCTTTTGAGTAGAATTTGCAACTGCTTGTGCTATCGCTTTAGTCCCTTTTTCAAAAGAAGGCATTTCAAAAACTCCCATTGGACCATTCCATAAAATGGTGCTGCTGTTGTAAATAACCTTTTCGAATTTAGCTGCTGTACGCGGGCCAATATCCAACCCTTGCCAGCCATCAGGAATATTGTTAACATCGACAATTTGTTTTAGTGCATCATTCGAAAATTCATTTGATGCAACGACATCGTCAGGTAAAAAAATATTAACCTTTTTCTCTTTTGCCAAAGCAAGAATTTGGCTGCAGTCAACAAGTCTGTCATTTTCAAAAATAGAGTCCCCTATTCTACCTCCATTTTGTTTGATAAAGGTATATGCCATTCCGCCCCCAATTATTAAATTATCTATAACGTTTAGCATATTTGACATAACAGAAATCTTTGAGGAAACTTTAGCGCCGCCGATGATAGCGGTTACAGGACTGCTTGGTTTATTCATCAATTTCTTTAAACCGTTTATTTCTTTTTCCAAAAGAAGGCCGGGGCACCTGTGTTCAAAAAATTGTGCAATAGTTGCTGTAGATGCGTGTTCCCTATGTGTTGTTCCGTAGGCATCGTTAACATAAATATCTGCTAATGCTGATAATTGTTTTGCAAAAAATGGATCAGCAGCTGTTTCCTCTTTGTAAAACCTAAGGTTTTCCAAAAGAATGACCTGGCCCTCCTTAAGTTGGGAGCAAAGCTGTTCTGCCTTTTTACCAATACAGTCTTCTGAGAAGATCACCTTTGTGTTTAAAAGCTTTTCTATTTCCGGTAACAGTTTTGAGAGCGTATGATTCATTGATTTTCCCTTGGGCCTGCCTAGATGAGAAGCTAGAATACAGGATCCTCCTTTGGATAAAATATAGTTAATCGTAGGAAGCGCCGCAACAATTCTAGAGTTATCTGAGATGTCTCCTTCGTCATTAAAAGGGACGTTAAAATCAACTCTTATAAAAGCTTTTTTACCAGAAAAAGAAATATCTGTAATTGATTTCATCTATATATAATACGTGGCAAATATAATTCTTTATCTTTGTTTTTAATCGAATTAGATGGGCCAAATTGAATTAAATAAAGTTAAAAAAGCTGTTGAGAGTGGAAGAGTGGCAAACACTTATTTGCTAATTGGGCAGCCTGATTCGGACGTGTTAGGCGGGGGGTTTGGATTAATTAAGTCCATTCTTAAAAGCCCTCTTTTTGAGCAAGAAATACCCCAACAACAAGCCTCTCTAGAAAAACTAAAAACATTAGCAAATCCTGATATTCACTACTTTTATCCTGTCAATACGACCAGTGAAGTAAGGACAAAAGCAAGCTCAAGTGACTTTATTGTTAAATGGAGAGAGGTTGTTGCAAATAACACTAAAGTCTCCTTAAACGAGTGGTATCAAAAAATTGGCCTAGGGAATAAACAAGCCTCAATAAATAAAGAAGAGGCTGAAAAAATTTCGAAACTAGCATCCTTAAAATCTTACGAAGGTAGCGTAAAGATTTTTTTGATATGGATGGCTGAAAAAATGAATATAAGCGCCTCTAATAAGCTATTAAAGCTGTTAGAAGAACCTCCTCAAAAAACAGTATTTATATTAATTTGCGAGAATGAAAAAAAGCTAATACAAACCATTACTTCTCGTTGCCAAAAAATATATTTTAGACATCAACCATTTGATAATCAAGAGGTTAGAATCGACTATGAGCCGCTTTTTTTAGAGTGGGTAAGAGCTGCATTCAAGGTAAAAGGCAATAAATCTGCAATAAATGAACTTATGCAGTTCTCGGAAAAGGTAAGCAAAAAGACACGTGAAGAGCAAAAAGACTTTTTAATTTATTGTTCATCAATATTTAGAGACTCCTTGCTGTATGGATACAAGGCATTTGACAACTCTAAGAATTATAATAATGGCTTAGATCTTAAAAAGTTTGCGGCTTTCGTACATGAAGAAAATATAGAATCATTTTATGAAGAAATTCAAAAGGGGTATTATGATATTGAACGCAACGGAAACCCTAAAATTATTTTTCTTGATATTTCAGTAAAGCTTACTCGACTACTTCACATAAAGCCTCTTGAAAATGCTTGATGACTGGTTTCTTATCGCAAACCCTTTTTCAAATTCAGGAAAAGCTGCAAAAGTTGTGCAAAAAGTTGCGAAAGAGCTTGACAGGGTCGGAGTTGAATTTAAAATAAACTTAACAAGCTACCCTGGCGAGGAAATAGCTCTGGTTGATAAGGCAACATCCAATGGGTACAGTAGAATTCTTGCAGTAGGTGGTGATGGAACTGCTCAAAAAGTTGTAGCAGGTATAATTTTGCAAAAAAATATTCCCAGAAACAAAATATTGTTTAGCTTAATCCCCTGTGGTACCGGAAACGATTGGGCTAAATCTAAACAAATACCTGTTGATTTGTCAAAAAACATAAAACTGCTTAAAAACGGTAAAATTAAAAACCAGGATGTTGGTGTTGCAAAAATTATAAATAAAAAATATAAGAGAAAAAGATTCTTCATTACTTATTCAGGTGTCGGATTCGACTCTTTTATGTTGAAAGAAATTAGCAAGTATAAATGGCTGGGCAGATTTTCTTATACGGCTTGTGCGCTTATGAATTTTACAAGATACAGAAACATCCCTGTAAATATTAATTCAACAAAAAACCAAATCGAAGCGAATATTTTTTTGTTGGGGATTGGCATTTGTAAATACACCGGGGGCGGGATGCAGTTAATAAAAAGCCCAAATGGAAATGATGGATTACTAAATATTACAATTGCACAAGATTTTAGCAAATTTGATATAATTAGAAATTTTTTTAATCTTTTTAATGGTGCTATTTTTAAAGAACGAAAAGTTTTGACTGTAACGGCTAAGAGTGTAAGAATCGTTGCTAAAAACGGCTCTTTAGTGTGTCAGGGAGATGGTGAAATTTTTGGCGCGGGTAAAATCGAATATTCTGTGATAAAAGACGGGCTTAGATATTTGTGTTAGTTTTTTTGAAAACAAAAACATTGGATGAATATTGTTTTGTAAAAAAAGCTTTAACGTTTGAGAAAGTTCCAATAATAATCGCTCTAAGTATTTTGAATTTACTGTTATTATTCTTCTCGGACAAGAGCGAAACATAGTATGCGTCCAACAACATAGGGCTTGAAGAGATAAAACTGAAGCCTCTTGATGAAAAAAAACTTTTTATCGCCTCCTTGTCAAAATGCCACAAGTGTCTAGGAACATCGTAGGCAGCCCATTTATCTCTATAATATTGTGCATCGAATGATTGGTGGTTTGGGACCGCTACAATGACTGTTCCATGATCCTCTAGCAATTCAAAAAAACGATGTACTGTTTTATCGACGTCATGTACATGCTCCAGTGAGTGCCAAGCGGTGATGTGTTGAAACCTTTTTAAACTTAACGAATCATTATATAGAGAGTGAAAAATGTTTTTTGAAAGATCAGGTAAAAATGGGTCTACCCCAAAAACACAAAAGCCTTCAGGTTTGATTTTATTTATAAAATAGCCTTCGCCAGAGCCAAAATCTAAGATGTTAGCGTTAATTTTTTTTTTGTCTAAAAAACTACATTTAAACCAAAAGTTTAAACTCCTTAAAAGCCGATAAAAAAAAGAAAAAATATTTTTTTGACTTGAGTTGTGAGAGGTGTATAGTTTGCTTTTATAGTATTTACCAATTTGTTTTTGCGTTGGGGGTGGAGTTGTTCTGAGCATTCCAGGAATGTCTGTTTTAGACAAAACAAATGTCTCTTTAGTAAGAAAATGGTCAACTACTTTTATATTTGTTTTTTTTTGTTCCACGTGAAACATTTAACGACCCATATATACTAAAAGCACGGAAATATCATTGGGAGAAACCCCACTAATTCTGGATGCTTGAGAGATGGTTTCGGGCTTTATACTGTTTAATTTTTCTAAAGCTTCTGCACTGATAGACTTTAGTTTTTTGTAATCAAAATCTTTTGGAATTTTAACAGCCTCTAGCCTATTTAATTTGTCAGCATTATTTTTTTCTTTTTGGATGTATCCATTGTATTTAATTTGAATTTCAGCCTGGTCTTGAACCTCGCTCGACAAATTGTTTTGTGAGACATATTCATCAACGCTTTTACATTTTTTTAAATCTGCCAAATCAATATTTGGTCTTGAAAGAATCTTATCTGCCTTTCCAGATTGTTTTATTTCTGCTGAATCTTTTGAGGATAATATAGGATTGACTTCTTCAGGCAAAATACTTTGAGATTTTAAAAATTTTATCAAAGAATCTGACTCTTTATATTTTTGGTCACACAAAAATAATCTTTGTTCACTAGCAAGTCCTATTTTATGACTTATAGAGGTTAATCTTTGGTCTGCATTATCCTGCCTTAAAAGCATTCTATATTCCGCCCTAGATGTAAACATTCTGTATGGCTCTTCAGTTCCTTTAGTTATTAAATCGTCTATCAGCACTCCAATATACGCCTGGTCTCTTTTTAAAACAAAAGGGGGCTTGTTTCTAATTTTTAGAACTGCGTTTATGCCCGCCATTAGTCCTTGTGAGCCCGCCTCTTCATATCCTGTGGTGCCGTTAATTTGACCTGCAAAAAATAAGTTGTCAATAATTTTTGTCTCTAATGAATATTTTAGTTGAGTAGGGTGGAAGTAGTCATACTCAATAGCATATCCTGGTCTAAAAAACTTGACTTTTTCAAAACCAGAAACTGCCTTTAACGCATTATACTGAACTTCTTCCGGAAGTGATGTTGAAAAGCCGTTGACATATACCTCAACAGTGTTCCACCCCTCAGGCTCAACAAAAAGCTGGTGTCGTTCTCTCTCTGAAAATCTGTGAATTTTGTCTTCGATTGAAGGACAATATCTTGGGCCTACACTTTTAATTCTGCCGTTAAACATAGGCGACCTGTCAAAGCCTTCTCTCAGCAAATCATGCACTTCTAGGCTTGTGTAGGTCATGTGACAAGGAAGCTGGTTGTCTAGTGTTTTAGTTGAATTTAGATATGAGAACTTTTGTGGGTTTTCATCTCCTGGCTGCTCTATCATTTTGGTATAATCAAGAGACCTGCCGTCAACTCTAGGGGGAGTGCCTGTTTTCATTCTTCCAGACTCGAAGCCAAGTGAAACAAGCTGTTCTGTAATTCCTGTAGCAGCTTTTTCTCCTGCTCTTCCGCCGCCAAAATTTTTGTCTCCTACGTGGATTAGTCCGTTTAGAAATGTCCCGTTCGTTAAAACAACTGATTTTCCTTTAATTTTTTGTCCTAAACCAGTAATAACGCCGCACAACTTATTGTTTTCTATCCATATGTTTTTCACCATTTCTTGGTAAAAGTCTAAGTTAGGGGTGTTCTCTAGCATTTCTCTCCAATATTGAGCAAATAAAGCTCTGTCGTTTTGAGCTCGTGGGCTCCACATGGCTGGGCCCTTAGAAAGGTTTAGCATCTTAAACTGGATTGATGACTTGTCAGTAACAATTCCACTGTAGCCACCAAGCGCATCAATTTCGCGCACAATCTGTCCTTTAGCAATTCCACCCATAGCTGGGTTACAGGACATTTGACCAATGGTCTGAAGACTCATTGTAACAAGCAAGGTCTTGGCGCCTAAATTGGCAGCAGCTGCGGCCGCTTCACTACCAGCATGACCTCCGCCAACAACAATAACATCATATTCTTGACTAAACATATAATAGTTTCACGTGGAACATTTGTGCAAATATAAATCATTTAAAGGTTGTGTGAAAAGAAGCAATACAGGCATCCTCTTTTTTGCGCATAATAGTTTTTTCTTTTTTTGTTTTGTCAGCATAGCCACACAAGTGAAGCAAAGCGTGACAAATAACCCTAAGAGTCTCATTTTCAAGGCTTTGAGACAAATCTTTTGCGTTTGTCTCAACTTGGTCTTGGGAAATAAAGACCTCTCCTAGAATTAACTTGGCCTCACAATAATCGAAAGTGATAACATCGGTAGGATAATCGTGTTTTAAATATTTCTTATTTAGCGAGTGGATTTGTTCTAATGAAACATAATTGTATTGAAGTGTTTCTAAGGTAAAACCTTCATTATTAACAATAGAGATAAGCCAGTCAGAAAGGTTTTTTTCACCAACTAAAGAAAAATCTGTATTGTAAATAAACTCAACCATAATACTATAAGCAAATCTACACAATCAATTGAAGAATTATTGTTTTATATTTGATAAAAATTCATTTTGACAAAAAAGCCCACAAGAGTAAGATTTGCACCCAGCCCAACAGGACCGCTTCATGTTGGCGGGGTAAGAACAGCTCTTTTTAACTACCTGTTTGCCAAAAAAAATGACGGAGCTTTTGTATTACGTATTGAAGATACTGATAAAAAAAGAGAGGTTGAGGGAGCTGAGAAATATATTCTTGACTCTCTTAAATGGTGTGGGATATCGGTTGACGAAGGACCCAAAATCGGAGGTGAGTATGGGCCGTACAGGCAAAGCGAGAGGAATAGATTATACAACAAAGAAATAGAGTCTTTGTTAGACTCAGGGCATGCATATTATGCTTTTGATTCAGAGGAAGAGTTGAGTAATCAGAGGAAAGAGTGTGAAAAAAAAGGAGAGACTTTCATGTATAACTGGCGAAATAGGCTTGAGCTTAAAAACTCTCTTTCAATGCAAAAAAAAGAAGTTGAAATGCTAATCAGCAGGGGGGAAAAACACGTAGTGCGGTTTCTTTCTCCTAAGGATAAAACAATTGAAACGTTCGACATAGTTAGAGGTCATTCTAGAATTGATTCAAATTTAATTGATGATAAGATTTTGATAAAGGCTGATGGGACACCCACCTATCATTTTGCGAACATTGTAGATGATCACCACATGAAAATAACGCATGTGATTAGGGGCGAAGAATGGTTGCCGTCACTTGCCTTGCACCAGCTCTTGTACGAGTCTTTTGGTTGGGAAAAACCATTATTTGCTCACTTGCCACTAATACTAAACCCCAGTGGAAAAGGTAAATTAAGTAAACGAAGCGGAGAAAAGAGCGGTTTTCCCGTTTTTCCAATAAAGTGGAGAGGCGATGTTTCTTTTGAGGGGTTTAGGGAGTTTGGAATACTGCCCTCGGGGCTTGTTAATTATTTAGCTACGCTAGGGTGGACACCAGATGAGGAGGCTGAAATTCTTGAAATTACAGAACTTATTAAATTGTTTGAGCTTGAAAAAGTTGTTTCTGCAGGAGCTAACTTTGATCTTGAAAAGCTTAAGTGGAATAATCACAAGCACATTCAAAACACAAAAGACAAAATACTTGTTGAGGAGCTCTGTGTTTGCTTTAACGAAGCAAAGTCACTTAACGAAAAGCTATTAATCAAGGCTGTTGGGCTCGTTAAAGAAAGAGCAAATACTGTGAAAGATCTTTGGGGTTTGTTAAACTACTTGTTTTATGATCCGATCAAATTCGATGAAAAAAGCGTAACTAGGATAAAAAAAGAGGGGTTGGAAAAAATCCTTTCTGCTATTTTGTTGCAATGTAAAAGTGCCAGTGGAGAAGAGGTTTTTATAAATGATCTTAAGGCTTGGGGGGAAGAAAACAACATAGGTGCTGGTCAAATAATGATGTCCTTACGTGTTGTCTTAGTGGGCTCTCTTAATGGAGTTGATCTTCAAAAAATAGTCTCTTTTGTGGGCTTAAAAAATGTCGCTAGAAGAGCCTCAAGGTTCTTAGGAACAAACATTTAACATTAATTTAAAAGTTTATTTTTTTTTAAAGGAGACCTTTTCGTTATCTTGTTCGTTACGAACCAAAACTACTTAAAATGATACTATATACAATTTTATTGCCACTAATATTTCTATTGCTTTTCTTTACTTTTTTTATTGTTAAACAGCAGTCTGCTGCAATAATTGAAAGGTTTGGAAAGTTTGTTAGCGTAAGACAATCCGGGTTACAATTAAAAATTCCTATTATTGACAGTGTTGCGGGAAGGCTTAGCCTAAGAATTCAACAACTAGACGTTGTTATTGAAACAAAAACCAAAGATGATGTTTTTGTAAGACTTAAGGTTTCTGTACAATTTAAAGTTATAAAAGATAAGGTTTATGATGCCTTCTACAAACTAGACAACCCTCATGATCAGATAACCAGCTTTATTTTTGATGTTGTAAGGGCAGAGGTGCCGAAGCTAATCCTTGATGATGTGTTTCTTAAGAAAGACGATATCGCAATAGCTGTTAAAAATGAGCTCCAAGTTGCGATGACCGAATACGGTTATAACATTATTAAAACACTTGTGACCGATATTGATCCTGACGCTCAAGTTAAACAAGCCATGAACAGAATTAATGCATCTGAAAGAGAAAAGGTTGCTGCTCAATTTGAGGGAGAGGCACAAAAGATTTTAATTGTTGAAAAAGCTAAGGCCGAAGCGGAAAGCAAGCGTCTTCAGGGTCAGGGTATTGCTGATCAAAGAAGGGAGATTGCTCGAGGTCTTGAGGATTCTGTAAAAGTCTTAAACGGTGTTGACATTAACTCTCAAGAAGCTTCTGCGCTAATTGTTGTAACACAACACTATGACACGCTCCAGTCTGTAGGGGATTCGTCTAATAGTAATTTAATCTTGCTACCCAACTCTCCTCAGGCTGGGTCCGAGATGTTAAACAACATGGTGGCTTCTTTTACCGCAAGTAATCAAATCGGAGAAGAAATGAAAGCGGCTAAACTCAGAAAAAAATCTACAGAAAAATAGTTATTTCTTTTTCCAAGAATCTCTAAGGCCAACGGTTTTGTTAAAAACAATTTCGTTGGCTTTACTGTTTTTATCAACCGTAAAGTATCCTTTTCTTTGAAACTGAAAAGTGTCGCCGCTACAAGCTGAGTTTAGTGAAGGCTCTGCTTTAGCGTGTATGATTTTTAAAGAGTCTGGATTGATATCCATTAAGAAATCTGATTGATCATTTGCTCCAGGCGCCTCTTCTCTGAAGAGCCTATCGTAGCTGTTAATTTTAATGTCTAGGCTTTCTTTTTGCGTAACCCAGTGTAGTGTTCCTTTCACTTTTCTAAGGCTTTCTTCAGTCCCGGATCCGCTTTTACTTTTGGGGTCATATTCACACAAAACCTCAGTAATATTGCCCAGTTCGTCTTTTAGAACTCCGGTACCTTTTATTATGTATGCGCTTTTTAATCTTACCTCTTTGCCAATAGTTAATCTAAAAAACTTTCTGTTTGCCTCTTCCTTAAAGTCCTCTCTTTCAATATAAAGACATTTATTAAAAGGAATGCTTCTCTTTTTATTGAGGTCGCTTTCCGGATTGTCCTCAGACGTCAGAACCTCTGATGTTTCATCGGGATAATTTGTTATTGTTAATTTAACAGGGTCTAACACAACCATTTTTCTGTCTGCTTTTTTATTAAGATCTTCTCTTATACAAAACTCAAGCAGAGATACGTCAATAACATTTTCTCTTTTTGCTACCCCAACTTTATTAATAAACTCTCTAATTGATTTTGGTGTGTAACCTCTTCTTCGTAAGCCAGAGATTGTAGGCATTCTTGGGTCATCCCAGCCTTCAACTAGTTTGTTCTCGACAAGTACGGCTAGTTTTCTTTTGCTCATTATCGTGTAGCTAAGGTTTAGTCTTGCAAACTCTCTTTGTTTGGGAAGGACTAAGAGATTTGTTTTGTGGCTTGCCACAGCTGAAATAAACCACTCGTAAAGATCTCTATGGGGTTTGAACTCCAACGAACATAAAGAGTGTGAAACCTGCTCTATATAATCACATTGACCATGGGCCCAATCGTACATTGGATATATCTTCCAGTCCGTTGATGTCCTGTGATGTGGTTTGTTTAAAACCCTGTAAATAATAGGGTCTCTCATTAACATGTTTGAATGTGTCATGTCAATTTTAGCTCTTAGAACATGAAGGCCTTCGGAGTAATGGCCTTGTTTCATTTCTTGAAAGATTTTGAGGTTTTCCTCAACGGGTCTATTTCTAAATGGGCTGTTGGTTCCAGGGGTTGTTGGCGAACCTTTTTGATCTGCCATTTGTTTGGAGGTTTGAGAGTCAACATATGCATTATTGCTTTTGATTAACGAAATAGCCCAGTCATAAAGTTTTTTAAAGTTATCTGAAGAATAGGTTTCCTCTGCCCACTTGTAGCCCAGCCAAGCTACATCTTCTTTAATAGCTTTGACGTACTCTAATTCTTCTTTTTCTGGATTTGTGTCGTCAAACCTCAGGTTAACAGGTGCGTTATACTTTTGCCCCAAACCAAAATTTAATCCAATCGCTTTGGCATGGCCTATATGCAAATAGCCATTTGGCTCTGGTGGAAAACGAAATTTTAAGTTTTTAGAATTAAAACCAGCGTCTAAATCGTCCTTAATAATCTGATCTATAAAATTTTCTGGTTTACTTTCCACAGTTGATAGTTTTTAATAAGTTTACAAAGTTATCAAAAGAATAATAAATGAGAACTACAGTTAAAGTTGAAAATCTTAAAATCTATGCTTTTCATGGTTGTATGAATGAAGAAAAGGTAATAGGAAGTGACTATATTGTAAATATAACTGCAATTTGTTTTGTTAACAAAGAGGTTTTTCAGGATGTTATAAGCGGAACCGTTGACTATGTTGATTTGGCGCGAATTGCAAAGCAAGAGATGTCTATCAGAGCAAAGCTTCTTGAGGTTGTTGTCAAAAGAATCATTGATCGCTCTTTTGAAGAAATTACGGTTTTAAATAAAATTTCCGTAACTGTATCTAAAATTAACCCTCCAATTAATGCAGATGTTGAAGCGGTTTCTGTAACAATGGCAGAAGAAAGAAAAAGTCAGTAAGTTAAAAATTTATCCTAAATTTGCGCTCACTTGATATTTGGCGCCTTGGCCGAGTGGCTAGGCAGAGGTCTGCAAAACCTTGTACGGCGGTTCGAATCCGCCAGGCGCCTCAACTAAAAACCCCCATTGATATGGGGGTTTTTTTATTTGGTGATTATTCTTTTTCCGAAGGAGCAGAAAGCGCTAATTCCGCCATCATCTCCTGAGTGTCATAGTTGTGCCACTCTTCTACAATTTTTCCATCATCTCCCCATCTAAACCCTATATGTGCAGGCAAGACTATTTTTTTTCCTGATACTTTTCCTGTTGCATTCCAGTCAAACCAAGATTGAGTCATTGTTGCTGGGGGATATTCTCCTAATGCTGGATAAGTTATCGTTTGAACCCAAACCCCTAAGTCTTCTCCTCCGTCTTCTCCAAAGCTCATTGTTATGGGATCAAAACCCGCATGCTGCGCTTCTAAGAGAGCGACAAGCTCATCTACGCCTATAGCCTGTTTAGAATTTAAATACACCTTTACATCCGGGGACCAAAGTTCTTTCAAACCATCCATATCATTGTTTAAGTAGTTTTGAAAGTGTGCTCTAATTGCATTTGAATTATTGTCATCAAAAGTAACTTGTACACCGTCGTTACAGCTAAAAATTAGTCCTATCGTTAAAATTGTTAAAATTATTTTTTTCATATAATTGGTTTTTAATTAGTTGGTCTGTGCCACTGCACAACTCTAGATATTTTATTGTCTGTGTTAATATATAATTTTTCATATACACCAACTGATTTTGATGTACCATCTTTTAAATATGTGGTTTCACTAAAAGAAGTTTCTACGAACCTTACATTCGTTCCCTCCATTTTGAGAGGCATAATGAAGATGTAGTTTCTTGAAATCGAATCCATATCTTTTTGTCTTTCAACGATAAAGTCTGTGTTGGTCATATCTACATCAAAGACACCGGCTACGTCTCCTGGGTGAAACTTTACAATATCAGCCGATAGATCAACTACTGTTTGCGGATCCATATTTTCGTATCCGTCCATAAATTTCATGGCAAGATCTGCGTCGCTATCATCTCCCATTATATATTTTTTTCCCTGATTAACAGAGCCTTCCATCATCCACTCACCTGCGCTAGAAACATCTACGCTGTTTTTTTGACAAGATAGTATTGAAAATGATATAAAAAGAATTAAGAGTTTTTTCATGTTTAATGTTTTGGTTAGTGTACTAAATATATAAATTTTTATGCTATTAAGTATTTTACTTAACTGCCTTTAATTATTAAGACAATTCCTGAAATAATAAGGATTAAAGAAATAATCGAGTTTACGATGACAATACCTTTTCCTGTTAACAGGCTTTTAAACCTGTTTGCAACAGAAATTTTTAAAAGGTCTGTTATAAAATAGGAGAGGATTACAATTGAAAAAAAGAGAACAAAGCTTGTAAAAGACTTTCCGCTTGTTGGTGAAGAAACAATAAGAACACCTCCCCAAAAAATAAACACCCCTACATTTAAGATGTTGAGTAAAAAACCTTTTGCCGCTAACCCAAGGTAATTTTCTTTAAAGTTTTTGATTTTTGGTTGCTTCTTGTTTTTCTTATTTCTATTGATAAAAGAAAAAATTCCGTAAACAAGTAAAATTGTTCCTCCTAAAACAAAAAGACCTTGCTTGTTTTGCTCAGCTTCTAAAAGCTGTATGCTCCCAAAATAGCAAACAGCTATAAAACATACATCAGCGAACATAACTCCTAAATCAAAAGCCACAGCTGCCCTAAAACCCTTAGTTATGCTTGTTTCTAAGAGCACCCAAAATACAGGCCCCATTATAAATGCAGTGAAAAAACCTATTGTTATGGGTGTTAACAAATTAAAGTCCACTATTGTTCGTATAAGTAATTTACAACCCCTCCAACAGATATTTTTTCTGTAATCTTGTCTGTTTTAGTGTGTACATTTATGATTCCCCCTATTTTGCTATTTACTTTAAGCTCTTTAGATGTAGAAACACCTATTAAAGCCCCCGTTGTTGAAAGAACTACCGCGTCCTCATTTTCAAGCTTTGAGGCTAGTATCTCTGCGCCTGTTGTAGCTGACAAGTCTTGATATTTTGCACTTCCCGTAATGTTTACTTTTGCTCCGGCGGTTGCTGTTGCCTGCAAAGTGTTAAGGTTAACAATCATGTTCTGTTTAGACCCGCTATTTGCTTTTAAATTTAGATCTGCCTGATTAATCGTGTCTTTTGAAAACACATTAGCTCCTTCGTGAGAAATGACGGAGTAAATATTTTTATAAAAAACACTAACCTTTGTTCTGTTTCCAGAGAATCTTTTTTCAACACTGAGTCTTATTTTTAAGTCTCCATTTTTATTTTTGACAACAATATATGCTGAGTTTTTCCCTGTAATTTCAACCCTGTTTTCGTCTGATTTTATTAGCTCTACATTAATCCCGTCGTAAACGGATAATTTTTGAAAATCTCCAATTTTTCTTTCTGTTTGAGCTAATAAAAGATTAGGTAAAATAATAAATGTTAATATGTAGATAATTTTTTTCATGTATTAAAATTATTAAATTATTGTAAAATCAAGATGTTTTTTTATTAAATCTGCTTTCTTAACCTCGATTTGTAAAGAGTCTCCCAATTGATATTTTTTCTTTGTTTTTTTTCCTATTAGTGCTTGTTCATCAGCACTATAAAAATATCTATCATCCTTGATGTCTCTAACATATACCATTCCTTCACATTTATTATCTTCGATTTCAACATAAATTCCCCAGTCAGAAACACCTGAAATAGTTCCTTTGTATTCACTTCCAATTTTATCTTGCATATACTTAATTTGCATGTACTTTATAGATTCTCTTTCTGCTTTTACAGCCGTATTTTCTTGCTCAGAACAATAAACAGATTTTTTTTGCAAGTTCTTGTCATATCTACCATATTGTTGATTTAGAAGATCTTGTAATAATCTGTGAACAAGAACATCCGGATATCTTCTAATTGGAGAGGTAAAGTGTGTGTAATTAATAAATGCTAGGCCGTAATGACCTATGTTATTAGTTGAATATTCCGCCTTACTCATGCTTCTTAGGGTTAAAGATTCTATAAGATTTTGTTCTTTCTTTCCTTTTACCTCATCTAATAATTTATTAAGAGAATTTGATATTCCTTTTGAACTTGAAATATCAAGAGTATAACCGAAGCCCCTGACTATATGTTTTAAGTTTTTTAATTTTTCAATGTCTGGAACATCATGTACCCTGTAAATATATTTTTGTTTTTTTATGTCTGTAAAGAGTTCAGCTACTTTTTTATTTGCAATTAACATAAACTCTTCAATTAGCTTATTAGCATCTTTACTTTCCTTAAATACAATTTCTACCGGATCTTTATCCTCATTTAGTTTAAAGGAAACTTCTTTTTTGTTGAAGTTAATTGATCCTTTTTTTTCTCTTTCTTTTCTTTTTTGTTTAGCTATACTATCCAAGGTTAGAATTGCTTCAACAATTGATTTATCTACTTTATATTCTTTGTCTTGTAAAGAATTCTCTTTTGATATTTGATTTGATTTAGTTTCTATAATTTCTTGAGCCTCTTGATATGAAAATCTGTAGTCACTCTCAATAATCGTTCTTCCAAACCAACTTTCTATTATCTGACCTTTATCATTAAAGGTAAACACTGCTGAGAAGGTTAATTTCTCCTCCTTAGGACGTAGAGAACAAATTTTATTTGATAGTTTTTCCGGTAACATCGGAATGACTCTATCAACTAAATATATAGAGGTGGCTCTATTATATGCTTCTTTATCTAATATTGTTCCTGGAACTACATAGTGTGAAACATCTGCTATATGAATTCCAACTTCAAGGTTATTATTTTCTAATTTTTTATACGATAATGCATCATCAAAGTCTTTTGCATCGGTTGGGTCTATTGTAAATGTTAATGTATCTCTAAAGTCTCTTCTTTTTTCAATATCCTGTTTGCTTATTTTTTCTGAGATGTTTTTTGTAAACTCATTTACTTCTTCGGAAAATTTTATTTCTATACTATTTTTGGATAAGATTGAATCTATTTCTGTAGTGTGATCTCCAGGTTTTCCAAGAATTTTGTCTACTCTTCCTATAGGTGATAAATCCTGTTTTTTCCAGTCTAGTATTCTTATTAAAACTTTATCTCCATCTTGAGCTTTTCCAATATGGGTACTAGGAATAAAACAATCAGTATATACATTTCTGTCTTCAATAATTGTAAAAGCAAAATTTTTATTTATTTGTATAATGCCTATATACTCTTTCTTTTTCCTCTCAATTAATCTCAATATATTACCTAAATAAAAACCCTTTCTTTTTCTACTTAAGATTTCAAACTCTACAACGTCTCCGTGAAAATAATTTATAACTGAAGAACTTAACTTAACGTGATGAGCTATTTTAACACAACTTATAAATGGGTCTTTTCTGTTTGAAAAGTCTAGTAATCCGCTGTAAGTTTTTTTATTGTTTTTGTTATTTTGATTTCTTCTATTTCTCATCTAAGGCAAAAATATGACTAATAACAACATAGAATATTAAATGATTTTATACTTATAAACAT
Source organism: uncultured Bacteroidota bacterium (assembly GCA_902509675.1). Lineage (GTDB taxonomy): Bacteria > Bacteroidota > Bacteroidia > Flavobacteriales > Flavobacteriaceae > MED-G13. The sequence goes on from CABWYN010000002.1 coordinate 45,362, forward strand.
TATATATTATATTATTTAAATTTTAAAAAAATAAAAAGATATTATTATTGTTTGTTAATAGTTACAATAACTTTTAAAAATATAATTGCATTTAATGATATAAAGAAATTATTAATAAGCAATTAACACAATATGTTTTTTTAAAACTATAATTATCAATTAGATATTATAGATATTAACAATATTAAAAGTTTAAAAAAAGAAAGAAATATTAATAACTAAAAGCATAATAATTATTGAAAACCTCAAATTTATTATTAATAAATAGTAAATTAAATAATGAAAATAAATTAGGAAAAAAGCTTAAAAATTTTATGAAAAAGCACCTAAAAAAAACATATAAAACAATATTAACAAATAACTAACAGGCAATGAGGATATCTATTGGAAATGACCACGCAGGCGTGGATTACAAAAAACACATACAGGAATACTTATTTGTTAAAGACGTAGAAGTTAAAAATTATGGAACAGACTCTTTGGATAGTGTTGATTATCCAGATTTTGCCCACCCAGTTTCTCAAGATGTTAATGAAGAATCGTCTGACCTAGGAATTCTTATTTGTGGTAGTGGAAATGGTGTATGCATGACAGCAAATAAATATAAAAATGTAAGAGCAGCATTATGTTGGAATAAAGAATTAGCGATGCTTTCAAAAACACACAACAACGCAAATGTAATTTGTATCCCTGCAAGATTTATTGAAAAAGAGGATGCTCTTGAAATAGTAAAAACATTTATTTCAGAAACTTTTGAAGGAGGAAGACATCAAAGAAGGGTAAATAAAATAAGTAAATGAAGACCTATATAAAAAAATTTGAAGAGCTTAGTGTAGATGAAATATATAATATATTAAAACTAAGATCCTCAGTTTTTGTTGTTGAACAAAATTGCGTATACCAAGATTTAGACGACAAAGATAAGCAAGCAACTCATTTGTTTATGGAACAAGACCAGGAGATTATTGCTTACACTAGAATTTTTAAAAAAGGAGATTATTATGTTAATAATCCCAGCATTGGCAGGGTTGTGGTAAAAAAATCACAGAGAGGAAAGGAGCTAGGAAAAGAAATTATGATAAAATCTATAAAATATATAAAAGAAAATATTGAGGAAGAAAAAATAGAATTATCAGCACAAAAGTATTTAGATAAATTCTATAATGAATTAGGTTTTTATCGAGTTGGAGAAGATTATTTAGAAGATGGAATACCTCATCAAAGAATGTTATACGATCTAATCTGATACTATAAAAATTTCAACCCTTCTGTCTTTATCCGCACTGCCCCCTAAGGGAAATTTATGGGCCAAACCCTCATAAGACATTCTTGACTTATCAATACCGTTTTTTATAAAAAAATCATAAACAAATTTAGCCCGAGCAACAGACAAATTTCGTTTGTTTGTTTTTTTGTCAACTGCATCAAGCGTTCCCTCTGTACAACATACATGACCTTGAATAACAAAAGAAAAATCACTTTCTTTTATCGTTTTAACGACATTGCTTAAAGTTTTCTTTGAATTTCTAGTAACGTAGCTGTAACCGGTTATAAATAAAACATTTTCTAAGATAAACTTATTTTTATTTTCCATTTTCTCAACCAGATTATAGCTTGGAGAATCTTCTTCGGGATAACTAATTACTACATCAACACGCCTGTTTAACGCTCTTAAAACACTGGGGTCCTTATCGTCTATTATATTTAGAAGTAATTCTCCTTTACCGTCAACGGAAGAAATTTTTTCAGGAAAAAAAGAAGCATCGTTAAAAATTCTTTTTATAGAATTTGCTCTGTTTTGAGAAAGAATCAAATTATAATTTTCACCCCCTCTGTCATCGCAAAAACCATAGATTTCTATTTGAATCACATTGTCTCTAGACAAAGTTGTAAGAAGCTTTTGGAGTCTGGTTTGTTCAGTTTTTGTAAGAATAAATTCATCTGTATCAAAATATACAGAATGTTCAACATTATATTGTCCATACGTTAGAACACTTTGAAAAAGAAAAAATAAAATAAAAACTTTTTTCAACTTTTTATTGTTTTAGATAAAGACAAAAGTAATGATTTAATAGAATCTTCAATTTCATTATAAGCAGGAACATCTTTGCTAAAAAAAACAAAGACTAAATCATGCGCTCCAAGATTAAATTCGGGAATATTTAAACGAAAAGCCTCTCTCATTAATCTTTTTATCTTATTTCTGTTTACAGCAAGCTTATGTGTTTTTTTGCCCACTGAAAAAGCCACCCTTAAATCTTCTATAGAATCTTGCTTTAAATAATAAAGAGAGCAAGCGGAATGAGTGAGTTTTTTACCGACAGAAAAAACAGAATCTAAAACCGAAGAGTTGGTAAGAATATGTTTTTTAGAAAGTGAATAGCGCCCCAAAATTAAAAAACTAAAGAATTATTAACTCTATTAATATCAGCTATTTCCCCTTTTGGATCGATGACAATTTTAGAAATAGCACTTTTCTTAACATCTAGTTCAAAGGAATAGTAAGGCTTTGCCCAACTCCAAGAATCAAGAAGCACAGCCTTTTCAAGCGGCTTAGCGCCCCGCATTTTTGTCATAGGAATATTGTAATATAGCTTTTCTCCTGAGACAAGCTCAACTTTTAAATCTATAGGCATTCCCATTTGACCAACACGCTGTAGATTGACAGTAGTTGAATTTTGATTGTCAACAATACTGTTTATAGCATAGTCAATTGTCATAGTTGATTGAGCCCAGTCTAACAAATACCAGTCTAGCTCAAGACCGGATACTTTTTCAGCGCTTCTAATAAAGTCATTTGGACGAGGATGTTTAAAAGCCCAATCATCAAAATACTTTTTTAAACTATTATCAAATTTTTCTTTTCCGATTACGTACTTAAGCTGAGATAGAAATATTGAGCCCTTATCGTATGCGCTCATTCCATAACCTGTATTGTACTTGAACCTGTCGGCATGTGTCGTCATTGGCTCTTCTAAACCTAGGCCAACCCAATTAAAATAGTCATCATATGCCTTGGCATTTGGCAACTTTTTCCCTTGTTGTAAAACGACATTTAAAGCCTCGTCGTCAATATAACTTGTAAAACCTTCATCCATCCAAGAATGTTTGGATTCATTTGTAGCCATTAAAAACTGAAACCAAGTATGTGCAATTTCATGTGAGGTTACAGAGTAAAGACTTTCCAATGTTGGGTGTCCAACACCGTCAATGAAAGTACACATAGCATACTCCATACCACCATCTCCGGCCATAATTACAGAGTATTGACCATAGGGATATTTACCTATTGTTTCGCTAAAAAAAGTTAAAAACTTGGCTGAATTTTCTTGAAAATCTTTCCAAAGTTTAACAAATTCAGAATCGCTTTTGTAAAAGAAATGCATTCTTGGACCATCTTCTATATCCAAAAAATCATGAGTAAACAAAGGGTCAGCTGCCCAGCTAAAATCGTGAACATTAGGAGCGATGAATCGCCAAGAAATTTTTTCGCCATGCACAACCCCTTTTTTTAATGGAGCATATCCATGACCAATTAATTCTGGATCTTGTAAATACCCAGAACCAGCAACGGTGTAGTCTTTGTCTATGTTTATAGTTACATCAAAGCCTCCCCAAATTCCATAAAATTCTCTTCCTATATAAGGATTAGCATGCCAGCCCTCTTCATCATATTGACAAAGTTTAGGATACCACTGTGACATCGAAAAAGCAACATTATCCTCGCTATTTTTCCCGGACCTTCTAACCATCGCAGGTGTTTGAATAAAAAACTCCATTTCTAACACAGAGCTTTCTCCAGACCTAACGGTTTTGTTTAGAGCAACCTCTAATATTGTCTCTTCAATTTTAAAAGAGACAGGTTTTCCATCTTGTAATAGCCAGTTTATTTGAACATCTCCCCAATCCTCTTTTGGCATAGAAAGTAGTTTCTTAGACATACTCCTTGAATCATCTGAAGAATACCTGGAATTTTGTTCAAGATCAGTGCCTGGCTTAAAAGCATTAAAGTATAAGTGGTAAAAAACCCGGTCTAAATCGTCAGGGGAATTGTTGGTGAAAACAAGATTTTGTGTTCCTTTATAGGTGTGGTTTTCTACATTTACATCAATCACCATCGTGTAATCAACTTTTTGTTGCCAACGAAAACCATTTTCTTGTGAAAAACTCACCAAAGTAAAAATGAAAAACAAGAAAAATCCGACAAGTATTGGTAAGGTCTTTTTCATAAATCAAGCAATGTTAATTTTTCGTTTAATCGAATTCCACGATCTGTTTTTTTAAGTGAACTAAGCTCTACACTTGCGTCGTGTTCGAAGAATAAAAATACGTTATTTTCATGGCAAAAATTTAAGAACAAATCTTTTTCTTTCAAAGAGATTAAAGGCCTTATATCATATCCAGGAATATAAGGTAATGGCACGTGGCCGTGCGTGGGAACAAGGTCAGCAGCAAAGGCAATTTTACACCCTCTGTAATTAATAATAGGAATCATTTGTTTTTCTGTATGACCATCTACAAACAACACATCAAACCCAAGATCAGACTGAGTTAAATAATTCTCCCCATCCTTCTCCAAATAATGTAATTGACCAGAGTCAAGAATAGGGTGAATGTTCTCTTTTAAAAAAGAGGCGCTTTCTCTTTTGTTTGGATCGGTTGCCCAATCCCAATGACTTTTATTGCTCCAGTATTTTGCGTTTTTAAAAGTTGTTTTCCCAGAACTTAGCACCCCACCACCACAATGATCAAAGTGAAGGTGTGTTAAAAAAACATCGGTCACATCATCGGGTTGAAAACCATGTTTTTTTAAGGAAGATTCAAGGGTCTCTTCGCCCCAACGATAATAGTAACCAAAAAACTTTTCACTTTGCTTATCACCCATTCCTGTATCGATTAAAATAAGCCTATCTCCGTCCTCGATAAGCAAACAGCGTGCGGCAATTTTTACCATATTATTATTGTCGGCAGGGTTGGATTTTTGCCAGATAGATTTTGGAACCACACCAAACATGGCGCCACCGTCGAGCATAAAATTTCCAGCAATTATGGGATATAAATTCAAGTGAAAGTATTATTTACTATTTTTATAAATATAAAACAATATTTTGAAGAAACTAGAGAGAAGCTTAACGTTGCCCGCAGTGATAGCAATTGGTATTGGGGGAATGCTTGGAACAGGAATTTTTGTGCTACCAGGACTTGCAGCAACTAAGATTGGAGCCTCACTTTGGTTAGCTTATCTAATCGCTGCTATTTGTATTTTACCCGCAGCATATTCAAAATCTGAACTAGCCACAGCAATGCCAAGCTCTGGAGGAACTTATGTGTTTATCGAAAGAGCCTTTGGGCCTCTTTTTGGAACAATTTCTGGACTCGGTCTTTGGATTGCTCTTGTTTTAAAATGCGCCTTTGCCCTTGTTGGAATAGGCGCTTATGTGCTTGTGGTTTTAGACATGGACAGCGAGGCAATTACAAAATCAGTTGGCCTAGGGTTTTTATTTTTAGTTTTTCTATTAAATATTGTTGGGGCAAAAAAAGCAGGAAACTTTCAGTCTTATGCCGTTCTTGTTGCCTTATTAGTTCTTGCAGCTCTTTTTGTTTTAGGATTGCAAACCATGGATCAAACAACTCCGTTTTTTGCCAAACTAAAAGGAGAAACAGTTGAGCTTGCGGGATACAAAGACCTTATTTTTGCCGTTGCATTTGTTTACCTTTCCTATTCTGGTGTAACGAAAGTTGCAGCAATTGCAGAAGAAATCAAAAACCCAGACAAAAACTTGCCACAGGGAATGATCCTGTCACTCTTTATAATAACAATTATCTATGTCCTAATTTCTTTTGTCTTAACAGCAAATGTTAGCCTTTCGGAATTAGCCGGAAACTATAACCCAATACATACATTAGCTCTTGATCTTGACATCTCATCATTTGAGTTTAACGGTATTCATGTCGTGGGCGCTTTTATTGCCCTAATTGCGGTACTTACGCTTCTTTCAACGGTAAATGCAGGCGTGCTTGCATCTTCAAGATTTCCTTTTGCAATGTCAAGAGACGGACTTCTCCCAGAAATTTGGAGTAAAGTTCACAAGAAGTTTTTAACCCCAATTAATACAATTGCTGTTACATGTGTGGCTATCGCTCTTGTTGTTTTGTTTTTAGATGTGTTTGAGATTGCTAAACTAGCCAGTGCGTTTAAAGTAATGATGTTTATTTCTGTTAACTTAGCGGTAATCGTACTAAGAGAAACAGCAGCTCAGTGGTACCAGCCAAAATACAAATCACCACTATACCCATGGGTTCAGATTTTTGGAATCGTCACGGGAATTTTTTTCCTGGTCTTTTTAGGGATGGTTCCAATGCTGGCAATTTTTGCAATATTTCTAATTGGGGGAGCGATTTATTTTGCTTACGGCAAAAATGTAATGAGGTCTGGGGTTTTAAAGAACTATGCACAAAGACCTGCTTCGTCTTTATTTGGAAACAAGCAGCAAACAAAAAAACAAATCCAACAGAGTGTAAAAAAAGCATCCTCAAAGCTAGATCCAAAATTAGCATCAAGCGCAGGCGCTATTGTTCCTCTTCTTGGAAACGAAACATCACCAGAGATGCTTATTGAAATGGCGGCCGCCATACAAAGCAAAAAAGTGATTCAAGCGCTAAATATTACAGAGGTTCCTAGCCAAACAGATCTTGACGTCTTTTTGGAAGACTCACCCACAGAAAACTCTTTAAAAAGAAGGTTAGCAAGATTGTCAAAGTCTCAAAAAATTTCGGTCGATTTTGAAGCGGTTGTTACTCACGAACTTTCAGACACAATAAACCAACTAAGCTCTCAAAGTAGTTGTGATTGGTTGGTAATGGGTTGGGACGGAAGACCAACAACAGGAATCTTTATCACAAACCCGATTGGCTGGTTGTTGGCAAACATAAATTCCAATTTAGCGCTTTACAGAGATAATGGGGTGCGCTATGTTGGAAAAGTACTTTTAGCGCTTAGGCCTGGTAGAAAAGATAAAAACTTTATAAGTATTGCAAAAAATGCTTGTGACTATTTTGGAGCTACATTAACTCTTTTACATGTTGTTCCCGAAAACAGCTCTACCACTGAAAGTGTTAAGCATCGCTCAGAAGAAAAATTAAAACAGTCTGGCGTGGAGGCTGAAGTGTTGATTTTAAAAAGCTCAGATCCTGTAGAAACAATCTCTGAAACCTCTGCTGGTTATGATTTATTAATTCTAGGAACACCCGAAAAAGACAACTGGATTAATGTTTTGTTTGGGGGAGGCAAAGACAAGTTTACCGAAAGAGCTGCCTGCTCTGTTTTAAGAATTACATTAAAGGATTAGTCACTCAATTTCAAAACAGCCATAAAAGCTTCTTGAGGAATCTCAACACTTCCCACCTGACGCATTCTCTTTTTCCCTTTTTTCTGGTTTTCTAAAAGCTTTCTCTTTCTAGTGATGTCTCCACCGTAACATTTCGCAGTTACATCTTTTCTCACGGCTTTTATCGTTTCCCTAGAAATTATTTTTGCACCTATTGCCGCCTGAATAGGAACATCAAATTGTTGTCTTGGAATTAACTCTTTTAGTTTTTCACAGATCTTTTTTCCAATCCTATATGCATTGTCTGCATGAATTAAGGCAGAGAGTGCATCTACAATATTCGCGTTTAGTAAGATGTCTACACGGACAAGTTTTGATACCTGAAGCCCAATTGGCGTGTAGTCAAATGACGCATATCCCTTTGAAACAGTTTTTAACCGATCGTAAAAATCGAAAACAATTTCAGCTAATGGCATGTCAAACACTAACTCCACCCTTGTTGTGGTTAGGTAGGTTTGACTCTTTATCACACCCCTCTTTTCAATACACAGCGACATAACATTTCCGATAAAATCAGATTTGGTAATTATTGATGCCTTAATAAAAGGCTCTTCAACCTTATCAAGAAATGATGGGTCTGGTAAATCAGAAGGGTTGTTTACCATAATAATATCTTCAGGATTCTTTTTGGAGTATGCATGATATGAAACATTAGGAACAGTTGTTATAACGGTCATTCCAAACTCTCTTTCAAGCCGCTCTTGAACGATTTCCATGTGAAGCATTCCTAGGAAGCCACAGCGGAATCCAAACCCTAAAGCAGCAGAGCTTTCCGGAGTAAAAACAAGAGATGCATCATTCAATTGCAATTTTTCCATTGCCCCACGAAGCTCCTCATACTCCTCTGTATCAACAGGATAGATTCCGGCAAAAACCATAGGTTTTACATCTTCAAAACCGGAAACAGCCTCGGTAGTAGGGTTTTCAAAATCGGTAACCGTATCTCCCACCTTTACCTCTTTTGCCTCTTTAATACCCGTTATTAGATAGCCTACATCGCCTGTGTAAATTTCTTGTTTTGGATTTTGTTTGAGGTTAAGCGTTCCCACCTCGTCGGCGAAGTAAGACTTGCCAGTCGCTAGAAATTTAATCTTTTGCCCCTTTTTTATAGAGCCACTTAAAACTCTAAAATAGGTTTCAATTCCCCTAAAAGGATTGTATACTGAATCAAAAATTAATGCTTGTAGAGGTTTTTCAGGCTCTCCACTTGGAGCAGGAACCCTTTCTATAATTGCTTTTAAAATTTCTTCAATTCCAAGACCTGTTTTTGCACTAGCAGGAATTACTTCTTCAGCTCTACAACCAAGAAGATCAACAATGTCGTCTGTTACTTCTTCGGGGTTTGCACTTGGAAGATCAACCTTGTTAAGAATAGGAATAATTTCTAAATCGTTTTCTAAAGCTAAATAAAGGTTTGAAATAGTTTGCGCTTGAATACTTTGCGCAGCATCAACAACAAGCAGCGCACCTTCACAGGCAGCAATAGACCTAGAAACCTCATAAGAAAAGTCAACATGCCCAGGGGTATCAATTAGGTTCAAAACAAAATCTTCTCCACCCTGATTGTAATACATTTGTATTGCATGAGACTTAATGGTAATTCCTCGCTCTCTTTCAAGATCCATGTTGTCTAAAAGCTGGTCTTGTTTTTCTCGATCACTAATAGCCCCTGTATACTCTAACAACCTGTCAGCAAGCGTGCTTTTCCCGTGATCGATGTGGGCAATAATGCAAAAGTTTCTAATATTTTTCATCCGACAAATTGAGGCTACAAAAATAAGTAAAAATTATTGTTATGTGAGCATATTAAAGACTTGGTTATCTTTGCAAAAGCAATTTCACTTTAATGGTAAAAATCGGAGACATAGAGTTAGGACAATTTCCTTTATTACTGGCGCCCATGGAAGACGTAAGTGACCCCCCGTTTAGGGCTCTTTGTAAAGAGAATGGAGCAGATGTGGTCTACACAGAGTTTATTTCATCTGAAGGGTTGATAAGAGACGCAGCAAAAAGTGTTATTAAACTGGATATTTACGAAAAAGAAAGGCCTGTTGGAATTCAAATTTTTGGGGCCAAACTGGATTCAATGTTGCAGGCTGTAGATATTGTTGAGAAATCTAACCCAGACATTATTGATATTAACTTTGGTTGTCCTGTCAAAAAAGTTGTTTCAAAAGGGGCAGGCGCAGGAATTCTAAAAGACATCTGTTTGATGGAAAGCCTGACCAAAGCAATTGTTGAAAGAACAAAGCTCCCTGTAACCGTAAAAACAAGGCTTGGATGGGATCACGATTCTATTAAAATTGTTGAAGTTGCAGAGAGACTTCAAGACATAGGTTGTAAAGCAATTGCCATTCACGGAAGAACAAGGGCTCAAATGTATAAGGGAGATGCGGATTGGAGTTACATTGAAAAAGTAAAAAACAATCCAAGAATGCATATTCCTGTTTTTGCAAACGGAGACATAAATACGCCAGAAAGAGCGAAGTATGTTCGAGATAGTTTAGGTTTGGACGGAGCAATGATTGGAAGAGCCTCCATAGGGAATCCGTGGTTTTTTAACGAAGTAAAACATTATTTTGAAACAGGCACACATAAGCCACCTGCATCTATCAAAGAAAGAGCAGAGGTTGCTAGAAGACACTTGGAAATGTCTGTTTCTTGGAAAGGGGAAAGGCTAGGCGTATATGAAACAAGAAGGCATTATTCTAATTACTTTAAAGGAATTGAAAATTTTAAACCTTTTAGACAAAAATTAGTAACCACAGAAACCTCAAAAGAGGTTTATACAATTTTAGATTCTATTGCTGAGAAATTTGCGGAATACTCTTTTTAACATAGAAAGAAACCAACAGAGAAGCCATACAGCCAAGAAAACTTACTGTTCCAAAAACTACTAAATAATTAACCGCTTCAATTGAAACAGGATAGGCCAATGAGGGAGTTATCATAAATAATGAAAAGTTGTTTTGTAAAAGCAATAAAATTGATCCTAAAAACAACCCAGTAACACACCCAAAGAGAGAAATAATCCAACCCTGATAAAGAAATATTTTTCCGATTTCTTTTTGAGGAAGCCCTAAAATCAAAAGTGTTTTTAGGTTTCTTCTTTTTTCTAGAACCATCATTATTAAAGCGCCAAACATATTAAAAAGAGCAACAATAACAATCATTGAAAAAATCATATATATAGCGGCTTGCTCTGTTCTAAGCATTTTATACAAACTGCTGTTTTGTTCAATTTTGTTTTTTACAGAAAAGTTTTCCCCAAAAAAAGATCGAATTTCTTTCTCGTTAGAAGAGGCATCATAGATGTCAATTGAGCTTACTAAACCATCATCGATGCCAAAAAGAGATTGTCCGAATTCGTAACTGGCAAAAACTAAGCTCGAATTAAGATCCTCGTTTAAGCTAAAAATACCTGAGGCTAATGCTTTTTTAGATTTTAGAACATCTTTTTCAGAAAAAATCTGCCCCTTCCCAGGCTTGGGGGAATAAAAAGTTAAAGGATTTATTTGGTCATTGACAACAATTCCTAAATCATAGGCAAGATTCCACCCAACAACAACATCTGACTCATTGAGCCAAGCTCCTTCATACAAAAGAGAGTCAATATTCTTTTTTGGAAAACGGCCGTCGACTGCCTTAAGCCTAACAATTTGGTTGTTGTTGTTTATAGAAACAAGAGCCTTATCTTCAATAGATTTAGAGTAATAAACGCCCTTGTTGTCTAAAAAGTCCTTTATTTCATCACTGAACAGAAATGTCTTACCTTTTTTTGGAGAGATTTTTAATTCAGGGGAAACATTTGATATGAATTTAAGGCTGTAGTTTTTAAGACCAGAAAAGCCAGACAAAACAACTATCATTGCTGCCGAACTAACAATAACTCCCAGAACAGCAAGTAACGACATGTAGTTAACAGCGGTGTTTTTGCTTTTGGTTGAAAAGTACCTTATTGAGATGTATCTAGAAAAGTTCAAAAACTATTTTTTTAAAGGGTTGTCTAGTCCTTTTAACGAGTCTTCAATTTTTTCGATATAGTCTAAAGAATCATCCAGGAAGAAAATAAGCTCAGGAACTTTCCTTAATTGTTTTTTTGCCTTTTGCGCAACTTCGTGCCGAATTCTTCCTGATATTTTTGAAACCTCGCCTAAAATTTGATCACTCATCTCAGAAGGAAAAATACTCAAATAGATTTTGGCAACAGAAAAATCAACAGTAACTAAAACTTTAGTTACCGACAAAAGAATTCCATAGTTGCCCTCTTTTTTTATTCTTCTTTGTAAAATTTCTGCTATGTCTTTTTGAAGGAGTTTTGAAACCTTTTTTTGACGTGTCGTTTCCATTTGTTAAAATTAGACTATTTAAACGGTTAAATTAAATAAAAATAAATTTAACCTAAATTTGTAAAGTGATAACAAAAATTGAACATATAGGAATTGCAGTAAATGATCTAAAAGCATCCGAGGAACTTTTTAAAAGGCTTTTGGGAAAAAAACCATACAAGAAAGAAGAGGTTGCGTCAGAAGGCGTGACAACTTCTTTTTTTAAAATTGGTGAACAAAAAATCGAGTTGCTTAAGGCAAGCTCAGAAGATTCACCGATTCAAAAATTTATTGAAAAAAGAAGAGAAGGTGTTCACCACATTGCGCTGCACGTTGACAGCATAGCCGCAGAGGTCAAAAGAATGCAAGGCTTAGGATTTGAATTTATTTCAACTAAGCCAAAAAAGGGGGCAGATAACAAGATGATCGTTTTCCTTCACCCAAGAACAACAAATGGCGTGCTAGTAGAGCTTTGTGAAGACGTGTAGGATGTTTTGTGATTACCGAAACATTCATTAATATTGCAAACTATTTGGTCCTATAGCTCAGTTGGTTAGAGTAGATGACTCATAATCATTTGGTCCCTGGTTCGAGCCCAGGTGGGACCACCCTTAAAACCCTTCTTCTTGAGGGGTTTTTTGTTTTTTAGAACCAAAATATCCTTTGGGGTTCCATTTGGGGTTCCATTTCATTGATTTTTAATTTGAGAAAGTGTAAAAGCAATTACACTTTAATTTAGAATTAACAAAGTTTAATATCCTTTTTCCGATTAGTAATTAAAATTATTAGGGACACGAAATTAATTTAAATACAGAGTTGTTGTTTTTAAAAATAAATGTAGTTTCGTAACCATGTATAACCATGATGAAAAACTTTATTCCATTTCAGAACTTGCTGACATTTTAGGCGTTACAAAGGAAACTTTGAGAAGGTGGGATAGGTCGGGAAAATTAAAAGCCATTAGAGATAACAAAGGTTATAGAAAGTATCCAGAAGCTAATTTAAAATCTATTCCTGAGTTTTGTTTCTGGTTTGACAAATCTGAACATAAAAAAGAAAACCCTAAAAGAGATTACAGTGTTATTGAACTTTTTGCTGGTGCCGGAGGAATGGCACTAGGTTTTGAAAAATCAGGGCTAAAATCACTTGTACTAAACGAAATTGACAAATACGCTTGTGAAACTTTAAGAAATAATCGTCCAAAATGGAATATCCTTGAGGGTGATGTAAAAAAATTTTCATTCTCAAAGTATAAAAATAAAGTTGATATTGTAAGTGGGGGGTTCCCTTGCCAAGCCTTTAGTTATGCTGGAAAAAAACTTGGTTTTGAAGACGCTAGAGGAACCTTGTTTTTTGAATTTGCAAGGGTTGTTAAAGAAACTATGCCAAAAATATGTGTAGGTGAAAACGTAAGAGGTTTATTCATGCACGATTCTGGAAAAACACTAAAAGGGATGGTTGATGTATTAGATGAAATAGGGTATAAGGTAATTAGTCCTAAAATATTAAAAGCCATTTTTTATAAAGTTCCTCAAAAACGAGAAAGAGTAATCATTGTTGGTGTTAGAAAAGATTTAAAAATTGATTTTACCTTTCCAAAACCAGTAAATAAAGTTTATACTATGAGGGACGTACTCTTCAAAGGAGATTTGTATGATTCCGATGTTCCTGAAAGTTTGGGAAGCAAATATCCTAATGATAAAAAGAAGGTATTGAAATTAGTTCCACAAGGTGGGTATTGGAGAGATCTTCCTTTAAAAATTCAAAAAAAGTATATGGGTAAAAGTTTTTATTTAGGAGGAGGGAAAACAGGAATGGCAAGAAGGTTAAGTCTAGACGAACCATCTTTAACTGTAACCACAAGCCCTGCTCAAAAACAAACAGAAAGATGTCACCCTATTGAAACAAGACCGTTACAAATTAGAGAATATGCAAGAGTTCAAACTTTTCCTGACAATTGGATGTTTTCTGGCTCAGTCTCACAACAATATAAACAAATCGGCAATGCGGTTCCTGTAAACTTAGCCTATTATTTAGGATGTCAGTTGGTAAAAAGTTTAAACTCTTTAGAATAAAGGGGTGTTATATTTTTATTTTTTCTATTTGTTTTGCAAGGATTTGACAAGCTTCGTCTAGTTTCGATTTTGCGTTGTGATTATTAGCAAGATTGGTTAAACTTTTGATTAAACAATTGTAAAAGTCTTCATAACCGGATATTCTATACCACAAGTCTTCCCCAATTAAAACAGGAAATCTATTTTCAATATTTTTATAATGAGTACTTAAAGAATCATATTCTCCGTAAAGAACTCCTACGAAAATATCTTCAATTCTAACATCTCTATCACCGTTCTGTTTTAACAGTCTATATCCTCCGTGTAGCTCATTAATTATTGGAGTAACATCACCCGAGTTTATAGTATTTGGCCCTGCCTTTAATTGACAATATTTATACCTGCCATCAACTTTGTCTTCAAACTCAATGTCCAGACCTCCTCCAACTGAACCTTTAACATTTGAAAATATGTCTACAACCATGTTCTGAACATTTGAACCAAAAGAAGTAGAAATACTACTACCTAAGATTCTTGGATACATTAAAGATTTGGCAAGACTAAGAGGATCTGAATTTCCAAAACCAAAATTGGATAAATAATAAATTAAAAATGGATTTATATTATAAGAAGATAACTTAGAATGTTTTTTCAAACCATTGTTAATCAAATTTTGAAAAATTTTTTTTTCAAAAATTTCGCAAGCTTTTTTGAGTAACCTGTTTTTGTCATCCATAATTTAAATATAGCTTTTTTTGAGGTATTTGTTTCCTATATAGGTAATTCTAAGTGTAACTGCTTTTACATTTTAGGGTGATTTCCAGTACAAAAAAATACTGATAATTTTCTTTCAAAAGTTAAAGTCCAAACCGGACTCTAACCAGACCTAATCATAAAAAGTGATTTAGCTAACTCACTTTTTGGTGGAACCCCGGGGTTCCATTATGGAACCCTAAGGGTTCCACTCACAATTGTAACTGCCTGATAATCAGTAATGTTTAGGTATGGTTATAGTACAGGTGGGACCACCAACAAAACCCCTCCTTGAGAGGGGTTTTTATTTTCTTAAGGACACTGTTTTTTATAAAAAAAACAGTAATTTCAAAAAACTAATCTTAAACAACTATTAAATGAAAAACTATATAATTTACTTAATGATATTATGCTTTTCTTTTTCTTTTGCACAAAAGAAAGTTAACGGAAAGCTATACATTGAACATCCAGCAATGGAAACTGTCGAACAGTTTAATAAAGCTTTTGTTGCAGGTGATCTCGAAACAATTAAAAGCCTTGTCGATGACAATTTTTATTGGAGAAACTCAACAATGAGAACTGAACCCGGGACTCTACAACAGCTCCTAAATAGGTCTAATTACCTTAGTAAAAATATTGTAAACTTTGAAATTAAACATTATGGAGGCGCATATCCAGACGCTTTAGAGTATACAAAAGACAACATATTAGAAGTAATGACGTGGACCTGGATGTCAGGATATGACAAGAACACAGGAGTAGAGCTTGACATGCCTAGGTATGCTAGTTTTAGAATGAATAAGGAAGGAAAAATCCGCTCTGTTAATATTATGGATGATCAAGTACTTTGGAACAAAGCATATGACGCATGGGACACCAGAGCTAACGGAGTTATTTACAAAGACCATCCGCTAGTTACGAAAGTGAGGCTAATGATGCAAGATTATCAAACTCAAGATGTTGAAAAAATAAAGAGCAATTATACTGAGTCC
Organism: uncultured Bacteroidota bacterium; assembly: GCA_902509675.1. Taxonomy (GTDB): domain Bacteria; phylum Bacteroidota; class Bacteroidia; order Flavobacteriales; family Flavobacteriaceae; genus MED-G13. The sequence continues at coordinate 60,877 of CABWYN010000002.1, forward strand.
ACTAGGTTTTATGATGTTATGAATTCTCCGATTAACGAGTTTAAAACATTAGAAGAAGAGTTTGCTCAATTTAATCAGTACATGGAAGTATTAGAACTAGTCGATATAAGAGAAAGTGGCTACCCTGATGTTCTGGATTACGAAGGAAACGGCATGGTGGTTATTTCTTGGTGGGAAATGGAGTTTAGAAATAGAAAGTCAGGCAACACCAGTACGATTAAACAGCACATACAGCATGCTTTTAATGAAAAGGGAGAAATTATAAGAGAAGATTATTATTTTAATCCTGCTCAGCTTCCTCAATAAAAAGAGTTATTAAAAACAACAAGAAAAAACCTGCTTTTTGAGCAGGTTTTTTAATTAACCCTATATTTTGACCACAAGTAAGTTTTTTGAAGTTTTTAAAACGAGTACAATTTTTATAATGTCGGCAATGTACATTACCATTGGGGTTAAACATTTTTCAGACCCGATATATTTTGTTAACATCACACCCCCTTTTGTTCCGTTCAAAGAAGGAGCCGTATACATTACTGGGATTATAGAAATTTTAGCAGGGGTTATGATTCTATTTAAAAGATCAAGAGCTCAAGGCGCTTATTTGCTGATTTTTTTATTAATTATTGTGTTCCCCGCCAACATATATCTCTATATTTCTGAGTTGCCAAGGGATCTTCTAGGGATAACTAAAAATCAAGCTTTAATGAGGCTTCCTTTTCAAATACCCTTATTAATTTTAGCGTATTGGCATTCACAAAGTAACTCTCCAGCTTGGCTAACAAGGCTGTCTTTTATTGTTTTCTTACCAACAATAGTATACTTCATCTCCCTTTAGTAATTATTCAGAAGCTGTCCTCCAATAATTGTTGTTTCCGTTAACATCTGGATATACATAATCAGGATCTACAACAATTTTTTTATAAGCCTCGCTTGACTCTACTAGAAATGACCATTCAATATTTTTCTTCCATATTTCTACGGGTAAATTCTTTCTTATCTTTTTGCCGCTTTCAGTAGTAATTTCAAGGGTAACAGGCATTGGTATCTCTTTCATGTTTTTGATAGTAACAATTGCTCCATTTTTTGGATCCCCATCAACATACTTTACACCCGTAACAGCCTGGTCTAGCTGCCAGTTATTTAAAACCCAGGATCTCCAAAACCAACCAAGGTCTTCCCCAGAAACATCTTCAATTGTTCTAAAAAAGTCATCCGGAGCAGGGTGTTTGTATGCCCACCTGTGAATATATTCTTTAAAAGCATCATCAAATCTTTTCGGGCCTAAAACGTTATCTCTTAATAGCCACAAAAACATTGCTGTTTTATAATATTGTAAACCCATGTTTCGTTCGGCTAAATTATCAGGAGCTGTAATTAGCGGTTCAAGATCATCAGAAACAAAACCAAGCGCAGCCATATGCATATTCATTTTTCCTCTATGGTATTCTCCGTTGTTAAATTCTTTTGTGCTGATGTCATTAACAAAAGAGTTGAACCCTTCGTCCATCCATCCAAAAAGCCTCTCATTAGACCCCACGATCATTGGAAACCAGTTGTGTCCAAATTCATGATCGGTTACACCCCAAAGACTAGCTCCTTTTGATTCAAAACTACAGAATGAAACACCTGGATATTCCATTCCTCTTACGTTACCGGCAACATTAATAGCTGTTGGATAAGGATATTCAAACCATCTTTCCGAATAGTGTTCAACGGATGCTTTTGTGTACTCAGTGGACCTTTCCCACGCATTTCCGCCGTTACTTTCAACGGGATAGGCAGATATTGCCATGGACTTTTTACCACTTGGCAATTTAATTCTTGCAGCGTCAACTATGAATGCTGCAGATGATGCCCAAGCAACATCACGAGTGTTTTCCATTTTATACCGCCAGGTTATCATTTTCTTTCCGCTCGGTCTTGTTTCAGGATTGGTAACTTCTTCGGCAGATCTAATTGCAATAGTTTGATCACTTGCTTCTGCTTGTGCCCAACGATTAAGCTGGTCTAAAGTATACGTTTCAAGTGGGTTTAAAAGCTCTCCTGAACAAACAACCATGTGGTCAGACGGAACGGTTATGTTTATATTAAAATCACCATATTCAAGATAAAATTCCCCTTGCCCCGTGTAAGGTAAATTATTCCAAGCATTAAGATCATCATAAACGCACATCCTTGGATACCATTGAGCTATGGTGTAGAGCTTTCCGTTTTTGGTTTCAAGGATACCCATTCTGTCTGATCCGTATTTTGGAGAAAGAAATGAAAAATCAATTTTTAAGGACAACTCACTACCGCCTCCTTTTAGAGGCTCAGGTAATAAAACCTTCATCCTTGTGTCATAAACTTCATACTCTGCATCCACAATAGACCTGTTTCTTCCCTTTCCTCTAATCAACTGAACAGCAGAAATCTTAAAACCACCATTTAACTTTTCTCCTTTGGAGCCGTTCCTGCTTCCAACAAGTGGTATGATTGCATTTCCACGCGAATCGTTGTCAAAAAGATTCTGATCCATATTTAGCCATAGAAAATCCATGTCGTCAGGACTATTATTTGTGTATTTTATTATTTCTTTTCCCATAATAATATCGGAAAGCGTATCCAGTTCAACATCAATAATATAATCAGCACTGTTTTGCCAATAATCACTTCCAGGCTTTCCGCTAGCAGACCTTGTTGTAGTAGAGGGAGAGTTATAAAAGGCAGTTTTAAAAGCTTCTACATAACTATATGTTGATTCCTCAGACTTTTGCGAGATTAACGGATGAGAGTACATTAAAAAAACAATTGCAGCTAGGGTTATTTTTTTCATTTTTTTCATTTAAATAAAATATTGTGTGCAAATTTACAAAACTTGCCTGTAATTAAACCAGAATAAAAATAAAACCCCCAGCCTGATTAAAGCTGGGGGTTTTCTATTAACTAAAAACTTGATTTAGTCCAGCACAATTGGAGCACCGGCCTCCTCCAAGATTTTTCCTACTTTTTTAACTTTTTCAAAGTAGGCGTCCATTTCAGGCTTTACCCTATTGAACATTTCTTTTGCAATATCAAAACTTTGCATGTGTTGCAGCGTTGGCCCATAAGAATTAGGATACCAACCACCTCTTGCAGTTGAAAGTCGATCACTGATGGTTAAAAAGTCCTTTTCTCCAACCTCGGCTTTCGCATCGCTTCCGCCAACCCTTCTTTCAAGCATACTCATAGTTTCAGTTAGCTCATAGAGAGATTTGCTTGCTTCAGGAATATTGGTTGTGATTTGCATAAGCATTCTTTGGTAAGTTGCAACCCTAGTGTTAGCTTTTTCAAACTTATGTTGATATGAGTTTACCACTGATGAAAAATCTGCAAGATTTTTATAGTATTGGTCATGCTCATCTTTCTTAGGATTAGCTAAGGTTCCAGATCTTATTTTTTCAACTTGTAGTTCCACAGGACCAGCAATTTTCGTTACGACCCCGTCAACTCTCTTATTTAAAAACAAGTCATAAGCCCCGGGATCTACTTGTCTCGTAATTCCACCATATCCTCTCCAGCCTCTTGATCTTCTTGAAGCATTAATCGTTGTAGGCATTGAGCTTGTTAAGTTCCAGTTTACCCTTGAAAGACCTTTTTTAAGTGGACCAGAAATTTTAGTAATAATTTCCCCGGCTTTATCTTTTACAACCAGAATAACTTGATTCTTTTGTTCAGAATTTTCTTTGTCTAATGCCTCCCACCCAGGAAATGGAATATCAGAATCTTTAGCGCCTTTTTCAGACTTGATCCTTTTAGATTTCATTGATGAAGGAGCGTCTTTTACAAAATATGTAATACTAGCACCGTACTGAGGGTTTCTAGCATAGTATGTTTGACCACCATCACTACTTGTTCCACCAGGAATTTGATTAAATTGTAATGCTTTTCTTGGCTTAAAAATAACACCGTCTTTACTTAAAGTTTCTTCACTTAAGTCTCTCAGGGCACTATAGTCGTCAAGGATGTAAAAACTTCTACCAAAAGTTGCTAAAACTAGATCATTCTCTCTTTTTTGAATCGCCATATCTCTAACAGGAATTGTTGGAAGACCGTTAGAAAACTTGTGCCATTTTTCACCTTGATTCAAACTGACATAAACCCCATATTCTGTTCCCAGGAAAAGAAGGTTTGGATTCACATGGTCTTGAACGATTCTCCAAAGCAAAGTCCCGTCAGGAATTCCTTCAGAAATAGAAGTCCATTTTTTTCCACCATTTGTTGTTTTAAATATATACGGCTTATAGTCGCCAAACTTGTGGTTGTCTAACAGTACATAAGCAGTTTCTGTATCATGAAGATCAGCCTTTATATCGTTGACAAAAGCACTTGAAGGTGTGTTAGGTAAATTGTCAACTGTCATTTTTGACCAGTTAGCACCCCCATCTTTAGTGTATTGAATTATTCCATCATCGGTACCCGCATATAGAATGTTTTCGTCTATTCTAGACTCAGACAATGAGGTAACTGTATTGTATGTAGACATAGCATAAACATCCCATGCATTGTCAAAACTTTGGGTCCTTCCCATGATTGGAAGCGCAAGCCTTTCTTCGTCTTTGGTTAAATCTCCAGAAACCGCAGTCCAGCTATCCCCTCTATTTTCAGACCTCCAAACTCTTTGTGTTCCAAAATACAATCTTTTAGGATCGTGGTAGCTTACAAGAATGGGAGCATCCCAATTAAATCTCTCATAGGGCTCATCAATACCTTCTTGAGGCCTCACACTAACAGCTTCTCCGTTGGTCATATCAATTCTATTAATATATCCTTGCTGTGATTGAGCGTATATAATATCTGGATTTCCAGGCTCAGTGGCAGGTTGGTGACCATCACCGCCTAGTACGACATACCAGTCGGCATTTGAAATACCACTTCTTTTGAATGTTCTTGAGGGTCCACCCTGGGTGTTGTTGTCCTGTGTTCCTCCGTATATGTTATAGAACGGCTCTGCATCATCAACAGCAAGCTTATAAAACTGTGTCAAAGGAAGGTTTCCTACAAACTTCCAGCTTGCAGAGTCGTCAAAGGATTCATAAATACCACCATCAGTTCCAATTAACATATAATTTGGATCATTTGCTTTAAATGTCAATGAATGGTTGTCAGAGTGTTTCTTTCTTTCGGTCATAGTATAAAAAGTCTTTCCTCCATTGTCTGAAACTAAAACCCTTACATTCATTAAATAAATTTTGTCAAAAACATGTGGCGAAGCAACAAGCTCTTGGTAATAGTGAGGTCCTGTACCGCCGGAAACTGTATCTGACATTTTTGACCAACTACCACCACTATTTTCAGATCGATATACAGCTCCAGCTCTTTTGTCAAGCTCAACAGCAGCATACAATACATTTGGTTGCATAGGGGAAATAGCCAAACCGATTTTTCCTTTGTTTGAACCCGGAAGGCCTTTGTCAATTTTAGACCAGCTGTCTCCTCCGTTAACACTTTTGTATAATGACGTACCTGGTCCTCCACCAATAAGGGCAGCAACATTTCTGTGCCTTTGCCAGCTAGCAGCGTATAGAATATCTGGGTTTGTCGGATCAATTACTAAATCTGTAACTCCGGTCCATTCGTTTATTTCTAATGTGTTTTTCCATGTTTTTCCACCATCAGTTGTTTTGAACAACCCTCTTTCACCTCCAGGACTCCATAGCGGACCTTGAGAGGCAACCCAAACAGTATTTGAATCATTAGGGTGAACAATTATTTTTGAAATATGCTCAGACTTTTTAAGTCCTTTATCTTTCCAGGACTTTCCACCGTCATTACTATGATATATTCCGTGACCAATACCAACATGTCTACCGCCGACATTTTCTCCAGTACCGAGCCATATAGAAGAATTATTATGAGGGTCAATTGTAATACAACCAGTAGAGTAGAAGGGCATATTGTCCGTTAAAGGCTTCCATGTAGTTCCAGCGTTTTCGGTTTTCCACACCCCACCTGAGCCAACAGCCACGTACCAAACGTTTTCATTTTCAGGGTCAATTGCAATATCAGCAATTCTTCCTGACATAAAAGCTGGCCCTATGCTTCTAAATTTAAAGCCATTAAGTGCCGATTTTACTGGGTTTTTAGATTTTTTTGATTCTTTAGAGGATTGCCCCATTGTAAAATTATGGGAGACAAGTATTGCTAAAGAAACTAATAGTAGCTTCAGAGATCTCATACAATTTATTTTTTTGTTTTTTGTCCACTCGCCCTGGTTTGATACCAAGACGGCCTGCTAAAATACAAAATTTTTTAAAATGTAATTATCTTATGCCAATTGATACCCCTGCATTAATGGAGTTATAGTCGTGAATTGTGTAGTCTAAGAAAAACTTCATACCTGGAAAATTTATAGATAACCCTACATTTTTCTTTAAATAATCTAGCTTATTTACAATTGAAACAGGATCTGTTACATTGATTAGGATATTCTGACCGTTGGAAAGAGAAGACTCATAGTTAAGAACATAGTCGCCGTTAATTTGAAATACACTTTTCGTATTAACCTTAATAATTGATGTGTAAACACTCAAAACCTTAACATCTAAAGACGCAACTAATCCGAATGAGAAGCTTTTTATATCTAATTTCATCCCTTGGTTATTTCCTGAAATTTGAGAATTGCTTCCAAATGAGTAGGAGCCATCGGTTGATGAATGTGTGGTTAATAGAGCAATATTTAAGGGCAATACTTTGCCTGGCTTAAAGTATTGCATCAAGCTGTGCTTAATTCCAAAACCTAACGAACTGAGCTTGGCACCTTTAAACTTTGACTCAGGGATATATCTTAAAATGAGATCAGTTTTAAAAGGCAGGCCTATTGAAAACTGAATGTTAGGAAGAATTAATCTGCCCTCTTTAAGAACAGAGCCATATCCGTTTGCAGCTGGAAAATTAGCCGAAATCGTATAATTTTCACCTTGTGGTTGAAAGTCTACCGTAAAGGTTTCGTCAGTTTCTTGTCCAAATATTGTTGGGCTAGTGCTAGAGCTCGAAGAAAGGTTGCTAAAGCCAGTAAGCTCAAAGCTTTTTTCGCTACTAGGAATCTCAACTGCAGAGGCAAAAAATGTAAGGTCAAAACCAAATTTTTTGTGCGTTTTAGCACTCCTGGACCAACCCTCGTTCATGGAAACCTGCAGCGATTTAAATAGAGGACTAAAATAATTACTAACCAAAAGGTCTTTATCGTCTTCTGAAGCCAACAAGAAATTTTCCACACCTGTAATATTTTGAGAAATGTTGTTTTGGAAAATTAAGAGAGCCGTTATAAAAAGTATTTTTTTCATTTATTCAAATAATGTTTTATCAATTGAAGGAAAGAGCTTAAGTGCGTTTTCATGGTAAATCTTTTTCAATACTCCGTCAGGAAGGTTCAGCCCATACATTTTCCAAAAGGCGTGTCTTTTTCTGAAGTAATTAAAGTATTCATCGTCAGACTCTAGAACTCTAAAGTAAGTGTAAAACTCCTCCTTATTATATGAATCTTTGCCAAATAAGATTCTGTCTTGGTACTTGATAAAAAAATCTCTAGCTGTTTTTGGCTGCCTGCCCAGTTCAGCTATTACAGCCCCAAACTCAGTCATTACATTTGGAAACTCGTCCAGGTGCTTACCTAGTTTATCTAAATCGTTGCCCATCCAACCCAGGTGGGCATTAATAAAGGTTGTGTTTGGATGTCTTTTAAATATTGTATGTTGCTCGTTTATGATTTCCTCAAAAGGAGGAATAAAACTTGAATCTCCATAATATCTTCCCGGTTTTTCTTTTAATTCAAACCAGCGCTCATTTTGATCATCTTTATCCTGCCAAAACTGGAAGGGGTCAGCTGAATGAATTAAAACAGGAATCCCTAACTCTCCACAAACCTCCCAGATAGGCCCTAGTCTTTTATCATCAACAGCAACCCTATTTCCTTTAGAGTCCTTATTGGTTAAACCTAATCCCTTGTAGACTTTCAAGCCAATTGCCCCTTTTGCCACTGCACCTCTGATTATATTCACTTGATTTTCAACATGATTTTCAATATCAACTGAGTTAAAGTCAACATTTACAAACAAGCCAACCCTTTTAGGGTGGTTTTCTTCAATGTTTTTAATTGACTTATCAAAATAAAGGTCTTTAGCTGCCTGAGGCCCAAACCCTGAGCCGCTTAGGTTTACAATAAAACCCATATTTATTTCATCCATTTCAGAAACAAGTTTATCAAGATCCATAACAGGCATATTCCATAAATGACTATGGACGTCAATGAACGTAAATTTAGCTTTCTTAACAACTTCACCCTCAACCACCAGAGAGGAAGGGGGGTTATAGTCTTCAAAACTCATTATGTTGTTTTTGAATTTAATTGTGTCAATAGCATAATAAATGGCGATTGTAACAACAAAAACAAACCCCAGTGTTTTGATTAAGTTCTTTAAGCTAAACATGTTTTTATTTTAAAGGGATTGATACCATAGTTTTGTCCCAAACAAGATTCATTTTATACCCCGTTGAGTCTTGAGAAAAATTAATAGTGAATTGCTCTACAGGAGCCTCAAGATCCGATTTCGAAGGAACCTTAGTTACTAAAATGTCCTTAGAGTAGTCTGGCTCTGAAATTGCAAAAAACTTATCAGCCTCTGAGTTTAACATAATCTTCCAGGTTTCAACATTTGGTGTTGTATACAACCTGTATTTTCCAGCTTTTAGTTTTTGGTCATTAAAAAGAATATCATTAGAGGTTTCAAATGTTGTTGCAGCATTTGCTCCAGTTCTCCAGTAATTTCTGAAAGGCACGAGAGCACCATCTTTTTCAGAGCCAAACACCAAACGACCTTTTTTGAAGGGACGGCTGTATACAACCTCAAAATCTGATATTTCTGAACTGTAAGTCACGGTTTCTTTAGGACTTACAGGAAAAGCAATCATGTAAGAAATATAAAGCACAAAAGCCAAAACTAAGACTCCAACTATTTTTAAAAATGTTTTCATTATTTATTGTTTTAGGTTATTAAATCTAGCAAGGTATTTGCCAATCATATCGTATTCAATGTTAACTGTATCTCCAGGCTCGAGCGAGTTAAACGAAGTATTTTCATAAGTGTAAGGAATGATAGTGACTTTAAATGAGCTTTCTTTTATGTCAAACAAGGTTAAGCTTACTCCGTCAATACAAATTGACCCTTTTTCAATGACCAGCATTTGCATTTTTTTATCATACTCAAACTCAAAGATCCAACTACCCTCGTTTAATCCTTTACCCACACATTTAGCCGTTCCGTCAACATGCCCTTGAACTAAATGTCCATCCAATCTTTCCCCGAGCCTCATTGCCCTTTCAAGATTTA
>CABWYN010000003.1 GCA_902509675.1 uncultured Bacteroidota bacterium
AGGTAGTGCCACTGCGATTGGTCATGGTACTCTTGCGTCCGGAAGAAGTTCTTTCTCCGCAAATAAATATACCTCTGCAACCAATCAAGCTTCAGCATCTATTGGGCTAGGAACCACAGCAGATAATTTTGGTATGTTGGCAGTTGGAGTAAATAATGCATCAGGAATTGGTGATACATCTGTTGATCCAAATGATTATGGTGGATATTACTATGCAGACGGAGAGTATACCGGTACAAACCCGGGTGTAGCATTTGTTATAGGTAACGGAGATATAGATTCTTCTACTGGCCGTGCCGGAGACAATCCTTCAAATGCTTTTGTTGTCAACTATGATGGATCTGCGACTCTTTCTGGAGAGTTAACAGTAGAATCAGATGCTAGATTAAAATCCAACATCGCTAGCTTAGGAAGTACTCTTTCAAAATTATTATTGATTGACGGTAAGAGTTATACTATGAAGACAAATGAGGCAATTGAAAAAATTGGATTATTAGCTCAGGAAGTTCAACAAGCATTCCCAGAGTTAGTTAAGCAATCTGGAGATGCTGAAGGGACACTGTCTATAAATTACCAAGGAATGATTCCAGTATTAATTAACGCTATAAACGAACAACAAAAAGAATTACAAAAGCTCAAGAATAAATTAAAACTCCGTTAAAACAATATAATTTTAAAAATTAATTTTTATTTTCGCGATTCAAATTATGAGAATAACACTAAATAATTCAGACTACATAGGGGCAGCCGCTGGTATTTTGTGCATCATTCATTGCATCGTTACTCCTTTACTTTTTTTGATTAATGCTCAACTGGTAACTCAAAAAACTGTATTTATTTTACAGCTTATTGGCTATATATTTTTAGCTATTTCATTTCTAGCTGTCTATAGATCTTCTCAAAATACATCAAATGGTGTTGTCAAGGTCCTCTTCTTTATTTTTTGGGGTTTTCTTTTTGCATTGGTTTTAAATGAACCACTTGGTATTTTTCGTATTCCAGAACTTTTTACTTTTTTATCTGCTTTTTCCCTTTCTGCACTACACATTTATAATTTAAAATATTGTAAATGTGAGGATGAAAATTGCTGTACTTCTACTAAGTAGTCTTTTTAAATACACAAAAATTAAAGCTTTGATCTGTTTCAAAGGGTGTTTTATGTATTGTTTTATATCCCTCTACAAATTCAAAATCGTCCTTATAAAATTCTTTTAATTCATCAAGTGAATATCTTGTTATTTCAAGTCCGCTACATTTTAATGGTCCGTCTTCTGAAAAAGCGGCAATAATTAAATATCCATTATTTGTAATTGAATCACAAACAATTTTTTTATATAATTTCTTGTCATGATGATCGGTTAGGAAATGAAAAACTGCCCTATCATGCCATATATTAAATTTTTCATTGCTCTTAAAGTCTAATACACTAGAATCAATATAGCTAATATTATTAATTCCTAATCTAGCTTTTACTTCATCCAAAGCATTTTTTGAGATATCCAGAAGGGATATATTGCTATAGCCTAATTGTACAAGATTGTCTGCAAGAAACCCCTTCCCACAACCTATATCGATTATTTTATCATAATTATTTTTAGATACTTTTTGTATCAATTTCAAAGAATCCGCAGGAACCTCTTGGTACCAGCTAACGCCATCAATTTTTTTGGTGTTGTAAATATTTTCCCAGTGCTGTTTACTATTCATAATTATATTTACTAAAGCTAATCATTTTTATAACAATTAAACATTTAATATTACACCTATTCATGGCATAACTATTGTTAAATTTATTATATGAAACAATTTGTTTTTATATTTTTTTTATCTGTTGTCACTACCCAAGCTCAACTCATTTATTCTGTTGACTACAAAAGTCAATCTGATGTTAATGTTTTTGTTGTGGACTATAAAAGCCAAGCAGATCTGTTGATATATAAAGTTGATTATAAAAGTCAAGCAAAAGGAAACGAAGGATTATGGTTTTTTGTGGATTATAAAAGTCAGGCTGATTTAAAAGTTTTCTTTGTAGATTATAAAAGTCAGGCTGATTTAAAAGTTTTCTTTGTGGATTATAAATCACAGGCTGGGTGGTCGAGTAAAGAGAAAAAACATTTACTATATTAGCTATCCCTAATTTCAATTACCAAATGAGGTTTTTATACATACTTATTTTCGGTTTTTTATTATCTCCTTTCCAGGCAAATTCTCAAATATATGAACCTGTTAAATGGACTTTTTCAAAAAAACAGATTTCAGAAAACAAATTTGAGTTGTCATTTACAGCTGATATTGAGGAGGGCTGGGCAATTTACTCAAAAGATATTTATAAAACCGGGGTTGATTGTGAGATTGAAATATGTCCAATTCCTGTTTCTTTTGAATACAATCAAGATAATGATCAAGATATAGGGTTTTATTTAATCGGAGACGTTATCGAAGATGATAAAAACAAGAAAGTATCACAAGACCCCATTTTTTTAATGGAGGTTACAAAGTTTGAAAATCAGGCGATTTTTAGACAAACAATTGAGGTTAAAACAAAAGAATCTCCGGTCACTGGTTATTTGACTTTTATGACCTGTGATGACACAAAATGTTTACCACCAACAGACGTAGAATTTACTTTTTCTTTTGGTGCTAATCAGCAAGTAATAAAAAGTGATAATCTTCAAGCAACCGAAGATGTCTCAAAAAACAATCTGTTATTATATGGATTTTCAGCTGAAGATATTATAAAACAAGATGCAGATTGTAGTGAAAATGAAAGCAACATAACAAAAAAAACAGATAGATCTATTGCTTATATATTTTTTATTGGATTGATTGGAGGGTTTCTTGCCTTGTTAACTCCCTGTGTTTTTCCTATGATTCCCTTAACGGTTAGTTTTTTTACAAAGCAAAATAAAAATGAAAAAGGAGTTTATAATGCCGTTCTTTACGGCTTATTTATTTTTCTTGTTTATCTGGCCCTTAGTATTCCTTTTCACCTGTTAGATAATGTGAATCCAGATATTCTAAATGACATTTCTACCAATATATTATTAAATATATTTTTCTTTTTAATATTCTTGGTCTTTGCTTTTTCTTTTTTTGGATTTTACGAATTAACCCTTCCTTCTTCATGGGTTAACAAATCTTCGAGCAATGAATCTGCTGCAGGAATTATAGGTATATTCTTCATGGCCTTAACATTGGCTATAGTATCTTTTTCTTGTACTGGGCCGATATTAGGATCTTTATTAGCTGGCTCGTTAACAGGGGAATCTGGTGCTTGGGAGCTTACTGCTGGTATGGGTGGATTTGGATTAGCTCTCGGCCTTCCATTTGCTTTGTTTGCAATGTTCCCCAGTGTTTTAGAAAAACTTCCAAAATCCGGCGGCTGGCTAAACACGATAAAGGTAACGCTAGGTTTTCTTGAGTTAGCATTGGCTTTAAAATTTCTGTCAAATGCTGATTTAGTTGCACATTGGGGAATTTTAAAAATAGAATTATTTCTTGGCCTTTGGGTAATAATTTTTCTTCTACTTGCCATCTATCTGCTTGGAAAAATTAAATTTCCTAAAGAAGAGCACCAACAAAAAATATCAAAAACTAGACTTACTTCAGCATTATTGGTTTTTGGATTTACATTATATCTAGCCTCGGGATTATTTTATAATAAGGAAAAAGACTCTTACAATGCATTACCATTATTAAGTGGTTTGGCACCACCCCTAGGTTACAGTTATTTTTTCCCCAAAGATTGTCCTAATAATTTAGATTGTTTCAAAGACTTAAAATCAGGTATGGAGCACGCAAGAAAAGTGAATAAACCAGTTTTGTTAGATTTTACCGGTTATGCATGTGTGAATTGTCGTAAAATGGAAGAGCATATTTGGCCATTACCGAGTGTTGATAAAATAATAAGGGACAACTATGTGCTAATTTCTCTCTATGTTGATGATAAAAAGAAATTGCCAGAAGGCGAACAACTATTTGTTAATAGAACCTCTGGGGTTGGTTTAAGAAAACTAGAAAATATTGGTCATAAATGGGCGTATTTTCAAGCGCAATATTTTAAAGTAAATTCTCAGCCTTATTACCTGCTTATGGATCCCAACAATTATAAGGTGCTTAATACTCCAGTTGGCTATACTCCTAATAAAGATGAATACATCTCTTTTTTAAATTGTGGATTGGCTGAATTTAAAAAAGAAATTTCTATTTTTAAACTTAATGACTAGCAGTAAACAAAACAAATATGATGTTGCTTATTTGAAGATGGCCAGAGAATGGGGTAAACTATCTTATTGTAAGAGGCGTCAAGTTGGAGCTATCATTGTCAAAAATAATATGATAATTTCTGATGGTTATAATGGTGCTCCGTCTGGTTTTGAAAATATATGTGAGGATGAGGAGGGGTATACAAAATGGCATGTCCTCCACGCGGAAGCAAACGCAATTACGAAAGTTTCTGCCTCTACCCAATCCAGTGAAGGCGCTACCCTATATGTAACGCTTTCTCCATGCAGAGAATGTAGTAAGTTGATTCATCAGTCAAAAATCAAAAGAGTGGTTTACGGAGATCAATATAAAGACACTTCTGGACTTGATTTTCTTGAAAAAGCAGGAGTTGAAATTTGTCAAATCAAAATTTAAAATTCAAATTATTTTTTTTGAATCTTTTTAATTTTTTCATTTAATAACATAATCCTCATTATTATCAAACAACTAAGACCTGCCAATATCATTATGGCAGAGTTTAAATTCTCATAGGAGAAAATATTTTCAAAATTAATTTGTGTCATATTGAAGACAATAATTGAGATTGCTAATATTGAAAGGCAGTATATAAGTATTTTCATTTCCTCAGTTTTGATGAATCTTTGTTAAAAACTTGACAGCATTGTTAATAAAATAGGCTTTTATTTACAAGAACTATTTCCAATCTTTGTTAGTTCGAATCTATAAATAAATTTTTATTAAATTTTAATCAAATGTCGATAATTTTAAGCCTTAAAAATACTGCATTTTATTTTAGTTTTTCTCAAAAATTTTTTTTTAAGAAAAAATAATAGTCAATTTTTTATAGATCTATTCAGGCTTAATAAAATCTTATTTTTTTAATTAAGATTTAAAAACAATTATTTCAAAAAATTGTTTTTTAAAAGCTAACTAAAAGAAAATCAGTTTCTTAAAGGTCTCAGATTTCTTTTGTTCACTGAATTTTTCGATTACCAATATTTTAATTTTTTTTAAATTTTTGGCCTAATAATTCTGTTTTTTTAGCCGCTTTATTCGCAAAAAATTTATGTTAAAAAGTTGTTAAGAACTTATAGAGCCACGGCTACAAAAGATGATGAAATAAATTAGAACTTTACGTTTGCGTTAAATTAAAATTTTTACCATTCACTATAAAAATATTTAAAAAAACATGGAGATAGAACAGATAATTAAGAGAGATTACAGCACAAAACCATTTCATTTGGAAAAGATTAGTGGAGCTATCCAAAAAGCAATGGAGGCTGTTGGAGTTGGTACTGAACAGAATGCACAGGATGTTGCTTTTTCAGTTTATCAATCATTACTTGATCGAAAAAGGAATGATCAAGAATATATCCCAACCATTGAGGAGGTACAGGATATAGTAGAAACTGAACTTATGCAAAGTAAGTTTAAAGAGGCAGCTAAAGCCTATATTCTTTACAGAAACAAAAGGACTGAAAGAAGACAGTCTGATATCTTTGAAAAAAGAATTAATTTGAAACCGTACGAATACCCTCATCTGTATGAATACGTCCCAGCGATAAGGCATTCATACTGGATTCATTCTGAATTTAATTTTACAAGCGATATTCAAGACTTTAAGTCGCGCTTGTCTGCTACCGAAAGAAGCGCCATCAAAAACACCATGTTAGCAATCTCTCAGATTGAGGTAGCTGTAAAGTCTTTTTGGGGAGACCTATATCACAGAATCCCAAAGCCAGAAATTGGCTCTGTTGGATCCACTTTTGCTGAAAGTGAAGTTCGTCACGCCGACGCTTACTCTCATTTACTAGAAATCTTAGGCTTGAACTCAGAATTCAAAGAACTCAAAAAGAAACCTGCAATAATGAAAAGAGTTCGATACTTAGAAACCGCACTAAAGAATTCTAAAAGTGATGATGACAGAGAATATGCAGAATCTATTCTCCTGTTCTCATTATTCATTGAGCATGTTTCCTTGTTCTCACAATTTTTAATCATCATGGCCTTTAATAAGCATAAAAATATGCTGAAAGGCATTTCTAATGTAGTTGAAGCCACTTCAAAAGAAGAACAAATTCATGGAGATTTTGGGATTGATTTAATCAAGGTTCTCAAAGAAGAAAATCCACAATGGTTTACCGACGAATACCACAAAAGAATTCAGGAAATGTGTACACAAGCTTTTGAAGCTGAAAAGGAAGTTGTGGACTGGATATTTGAAAATGGAGAATTAGACTTCTTACCAAAAGCCGTAGTAAACGAATTTCTAAAAAATAGATTTAATAAATCGCTTGAGAGTATAGGAATCGAAAAAATATTTGATATTGACCAAGCCCTAGTTCTTGAAACCGAGTGGTTTGACGATGAAATTATTGGAACAAAACACGGAGACTTTTTTGTAAAACGATCCATTAATTACAGTAAGAGAAGCCAAAGTATAACTAGTGACGACTTATTTTAGAATATGGAGAAAAAACTAACCGAAACAAAAAAGAAAATAAATACTCACGAAAATTTAATTCAAGCGAGAAAAGAATCAATGAAGAAGTTTAATGAAGACTCTGAAAAGTCATTTGAGTGGCTCAATGAAAATAGCAGAAAATTCCTCGCTGCAGGATATTTAGGAGATAGTGTAAGTGCTGAACAGCGAATTGCAGACATTGCAGAAAGAGCAGAACATTTATTAGAAATGCCAGGCTTTGCCGAAAAATTTTACCATTACATGTCAGAGGGCTATTATTCACTTGCTTCTCCAGTTTGGTCAAATTTTGGAAAAGAACGTGGTTTACCAATTAGCTGTTTTGGTTCTCACGTAGACGATGATATTGGCAACATATTATTTTCCCAGTCTGAAGTTGGGATGATGTCTAAACTTGGTGGCGGAACCTCTGGATACTTCGGAAAAATTAGACATCGTGGAGCAGCAATAAAAAACAATGGGGAAGCATCGGGGGCAGTTCATATTATGAGACTCTTTGAATCTATGGTCGATGTTGTTAGTCAGGGTTCGGTTCGAAGAGGTCGTTTTTCTCCGTATTTACCTATTGATCACCCAGATATTATGGAATTCCTAGAAATTGGTACAGAGGGGAATCCGATACAGGAGTTAACCCATGGAGTTACTGTAACCAATAAATGGATGCAAGACATGATTGACGGTGACAATGAAAAGAGAACAGTTTGGGCTAAAGTTTTGCAAAGCCGCGGTGAAATGGGATATCCTTATATTTTCTTCACAGACAACGCAAATAACGGCGCGCCTGATGTTTATAAGGACAAAAATTTACCAATTTATGCGAGCAATTTATGTACAGAGATAATGTTGCCCTCAAACCATGACTGGTCTTTTGTTTGTGTTTTATCTAGTATTAATGTCTTACATTATGATAAATGGAAAGATACTGATGCTGTAGAAACTATGATTTATTTTTTAGATGCTGTAATAACAGAATTCCTTGAAAAGTTAGAGACTTATAAAAACTCTGAAGACAGAGATGACCAACAAACTTTTCTGTTTATGGAAAGAGCATATAATTTCTCAAAAGAAAATAGGGCTCTAGGAATGGGAGTATTAGGCTGGCATTCTTTACTTCAATCAAAAATGTTGCCTTTTGATAGTCAAAGTGCATATGACCTTAATAGTGAAGTTTTCAAAAATATTAAAGAGCACTCAAACAAAGCTTCTAAAGATTTGGCAGAAAAGTTTGGAGAACCAGAGTTGCTGAAAGGTTATGGAAGAAGAAATACCACGCTAAATGCAGTAGCTCCAACTACATCTTCCGCATTTATTTTGGGACAGGTGTCACAGGGAATAGAGCCTGTCTGGTCTAATATTTATGTAAAGGATATTGCAAAAATCAAAACAACAATTAAAAATCCTTTTTTAATTAAACTTTTACAGGACAAAGGGATGGATACACCCGAAGTATGGAGACAAATACGTGATAGAGACGGTTCGGTTCAAGATTTAGATTTCTTATCTGAAAATGAAAAAGACGTTTTCAAAACATATTCTGAAATTGATCAATTATCAATCATATATCAAGCGGCAAATAGACAAAATCATATTGATCAAGGACAATCGCTGAATATTATTATACACCCAGACACATCAACAAAGGAAATTAATAAGATTCATGTTACAGCATGGAAGCTTGGGCTTAAATCTTTGTACTATCAACACAGTATGAATGCAGCACAAAAGTTTAAGCAAAAGAAAGATTGCGAAAGTTGTGAAGGATAGTCAATAAAACTTATTCAATTAAAAAAGCCTCGAAATTTAATTCGAGGCTTTTTTATTTTTAACACTATATTAATTATTCATCCTTTGGTTTAGCCGGCTTGACAGACTTGTCATACGAAACATAATATTCCTCAATAAGGCTCATCACTTCTTTCATTAAATCCTTAGACTCTTGAAGAATACTAAAGTATAGCGCTGCATTTTTAGGACTTTTTTCTTCAGATGTTCTGGTTCTGGCTATCTGACTTTCAATTTTGTCTTCTAAAAGACCAATTGATTTATTTTTATCTTTTAGAACAGCTTTAATTTCTTCAAATGATTTTTGTTTAAACGTAGTTGAAATAGTTTCAAACAGTCTAGACATAACCTCTTGAATTGCTAACAAGTCTCTAATCTGATTAAGGGTCAATTTACTATGATTGTTGTTAATATGCTTATGACTGATTTTTGACACATATTCAATAGATTGGGTTATATCCTGAAGATAGCCCAGTAGATTAATATAGAAATTACTAGCCCCAAGACTGGATTCATCTAAATTCTTAATAAAATAAAATAATTTGTCTTTTAATCGATCTACTTCGTCTGAAAGTTTTGTCACTTGCTTTTTATTTTTCTTTAGCTCAGATAAATCATGCATAGAAAGCCCTTTTATTACATTATTGTAAATCTTACTTGACCTACTTAGAACTTTAGAAATATTCTTGGCACTTTCGTGTATTACTCCCTGAAGTGAACTACTTTCAGCTTCAACTAAACTTTCCTCAACAAACAAATTATTAGTCCTGTTTTTCCCGTTTATATAATTTCTTACAAGTAATAAGATTGCAAAGAAAATTAACACACCGATCATTAATTCACTAATATTAATTAGGTATGCAATGGTACCTGCTGCTGTAAATGCAATCAGCGCAGTTCCAAACCAACCAGCAATTACATTTAATACTCCAGCTACCCTATAGACTGCACTATCACTGCCCCAAGCTCTATCGGATAAAGATGTACCCATAGCGACCATAAATGTTACATATGTTGTTGAGAGAGGTAGCTTGTAAGACGTGGCAATCGAAATTAACACTCCGGCGACCATAAGGTTGACTGACGCTCTTATAACATCAAAGTTAGGTCTATCTTCTTTAGCTATTTCTTTTGTAAATGTTTCAGGAACCGTAAATCTTTCTTCTATCATATTATTGACTGAATCAGGAACTATTTTCGAAAATAAGTCTGCAGAATTTGTTGCTAGTCTTACCAAAGATCTAGACAAAAAGTTAGGCTGAAATCTTTCGTCAATATTACCTTGGTCAGAAAGATCAAGTGATGTTTTCACAACTTTTTTAGCGTTACTTGAAAACCACAATGTAAGCACCATTATTACTCCTGCAGCAAATAAAAGAAGGTTTGGAGTAGGAACTTTAGATGCTAAAATATCCATACTAAACTCACTTGCAGGAATTCCGGAAGCAACCCACGCTTCGTAAGATTGCCATGCTGCAATAGGTACACCAATAAAGTTTACAAGGTCATTTCCAGCAAAGGCTAGCGCTAACCCAAATGTACCCACACCAATAATTATTTTATAGATATTAAATTTAAAAAACTGGATAAAAGCATACGAAAGTAAAGACATGAATGCCGAGGTATACATTACGATTTGAAAAACATTATTTTCTAGAAAATCTTTTATTGTTACCCCACCAATTAAATCAAAACTTTGTTTTGCATAAGATGTTCCTTTAATACCCTTCATTAAAATAAAATAGGTTAGTGCGGTTAGTGCGACACCTCCAAATACAGCACCCACCCAATTAGGTTTTGTATTAAAATCATAGGATAATAAAAGTCTAGAAAACCATTGTACGACGGCACCAATTGTAAATGCAACAAATACTGATAATAAAATTCCAGTGATAATTTGGGTTGCTTTTGAGGTATTGATATAATTAACAACATCCCCAAAAGATCCATTATCAATTCCAATTTTTATTAGTGCCATTGCAACAGATGCACCTAAAAGTTCAAAGACAATTGAAACGGTTGTTGAAGTGGGCATTCCAACGGAATTAAAAAATTCTAGTAATAATATATCGGTAATCATTACCGCCATAAAGATGATCATTATTTCATTAAAGTAGAACTCTCCAGGATTAAAAATACCCTTTCTTGCAACCTCCATCATTCCGCTTGAAAAGACACATCCAATGAATATCCCAATACTCGCAACAATCATAATAGTTCTAAATGAAAGAACTTTTGAACCAAGTGCTGAGTTTAGAAAGTTTACAGCATCATTACTTACCCCAACTATTAAATCAGCAACTGCAAGGGCAACCAGGGCAACCAACATTAATAAATATATATTTTCCATTAATTAATTTTTTATAATTTAAATTCAACATTAAAGAAGACCTCAAACAAATTAGTATCTAAGTTTTTGTAAGTAAAGCTTCTTGCATTTAAAGAAAACTTTACCCCATCATTAGCTTTGTATTGAGTTCCGATAATTATTAGTGAGCCATCATCATCATAGTTCCAAGAGTTTGTAACACCATCTAAAGTATTAGAGCTAATTTGATCAAATCTAGCAAAAACTTCATATTTATCACTTATAGAATATCTATTATAAATTGAAATTCCGTTGAGATTATGATTGTCTATTGGAGTTTTATATGTGGTTCCATTCTCCATCTTATTGTATTCAGCCCCAATACTATAATCTCCTACCTTATAGCCAGCAAATAATCCAATATTATTTAAAGATTCTGAATTTGCAGACGACTGTGTGTCATAATAAAATTTTAAATTAACAGAATTAGAAACAGCATAAATTAAATTAAAACCTATTCTTTGATTACCATCAGCATCTTGTGGGTTTTTATATCCTTCACCATTTAAAGCAAAAATATTAGTGGTCAACTTATCACTTAATTTTATTTCTGCATTAACTCCAAGGTCTGCACTAGACCCAAATTTATTTTCGTCTTGTAAAGTTTTATAGATATATCTATATCCCCAAACTTTTTCTTGATCGTTAAATTGCTTTCCACCAATCATACCCATACTAAGTTTTATTTTTGTGCTTAGTTTGTAATCAAGTTGTGCAATTTTAACAAAGGCAGTGTAATTGCTACCTGAATCATTTTTACCTACATCATAAGTAATTTTTGCAGAAACATTGTCGTTAAATTTGTATTTATATCCAAGATATACTCGGTCAAGCTCAAAGGCACTGGTTTGGGTAACATCATCGGAAAAATCATAATTGTAATTCCAAAATACTTTGAAATGAGGCTCTCCTTTAGGTTCACTTTCGGAATTTTGAGCGAATGTAAAAAAGCTAATGAGACTAAATAATAAGATCAATTTTTTTAATTTCATGATGAAATTTTATTTATCACAAATATTAAAATACAATTCGGGTCCAATGTTAACTCAATGTTAAGTTATAGTCAAATAATTATTTGCCTTTAATCGAGTAATTATAGTTTAATCTTAATATGTGATGAGATATAGGAGAATCAACTCTAACTTCTTCTTGAAGTATATATTTTATTGTTAAAGAATTTGGTCCTTTTAAATTTAGTTTTGTGCCAAATGAAAATCTGTATTTTTTGTAATTATCATCAAAATTTAAATCATCTTTTGTAAAGAACTCAATCCCGATTCTTGGATCAGCTTTCCAGTCTTCAATATCATATCTAACCTCAAATCTCGTTCTAAAAAAATCATTGTTTACAGAATCAGAAATTCCAACTTCATTTTTTCTTTGAAATTGAAGTCTCAATCGGAAATCAAATTTTTTATAATCATACGCACCAGTAATAAAAGCATGATATCTATTAAATTTTTCATGACCTTGTATATTTCCAACATCATCTAATTCGTCTATTCCTCTAAATCCAAATCCAGAACTTAGATAGTCATTAATTTTAACTTTTGCTCCTAATTCATAAAAGGATTTATTGTACGAATCACCAACGGACTTAATTCTTAATTGTCCACCGACGTATATATCTACATTTTTTATTAATTCATAATCAACTTCAATACTAGACCAATTTTCATATACATCTTCATTTTGAGCAACTAGGGTAACTAAGGTTCCTAGAAAAAATAATAGTGACAGTTTGATTTTCATTTCCAAATAATTTTAATTAAATATAAATGAATATTATATTATAAAAGAATTTAAAATTAAAAATGGAAATTTTAATTATTGCAATAGTTGCTTTTCTTGCTGCTTTGTTAACCTTTTTTTCAGGCTTTGGTTTAGGCACCATACTAACTCCTGTTATGCTTGTTTTTTTCCCGCCTGAAATTGCCATCACACTCACTGGAACAGTACACTTTTTCAACAACATATTTAAGCTTTCAATTATCGGAAAACAATTTAATAAAGAGGTGTTAATTAAATTTGGAATCCCAGCTGTTCTATTTGCTTTTGTTGGATCTTATGCTTTATTCTTTATAAGCAATGACTCCTTATTTACATACAGTTTAGTTCAAAAGGAAATAAAAGTTTCATACTTACAATTTATAATAGCAATTATCTTAATAGCTTTCGCACTAATTGATTTGATACCATTTTTTAAAAAGCTAAAGTTTCATAAATCCATTTTACCAATGGGTGGGATATTGAGTGGTTTTTTTGGAGGCCTAACTGGAAATCAAGGTGCGCTTAGAAGTGCTTTCCTAATCAAGATGGATTTAGATAAAACTGTCTTTATTGCAACAACTGTAGTAATTTCTTTTTTTGTTGATTTAACAAGAATAGGGGTGTATTTTTCTAACATAAAGGATTTTGACATTTCAAATTATATTGTGCCTGGGTTAGCAGGAACACTTTTAGCTATTTTAGGTTCTTATATAGGATTTAAATCTCTTAAAAAGATAACTCTTAATTATATCAGAAATTTAGTTGCAGTTATGATTTTATTAATTGCTTTTTTATTATTATTGGGGGTATTATAGGTTTCTATGGAATGGGAAAAACTAATGTCTCTCAAAAGATACGGAGACAATTTTAAAAGAAAGAGAATCGATCAAGATGAAACAAGGCTTGGATTTGATGTTGATTATGATCGTATTATTTTTTCATCTGAATTTAGGAGTCTTCAGGACAAGACTCAAGTAGTCCCATTTTCGCAAGGGGATTTTGTTCACACAAGACTAACTCATAGTTTGGAAACCAGTGTAGTTGGCAGATCTTTGGGAAGGAGAGTTGGAGTTGAAATTTTAAAAAAATACCCACTTTTAAAAAATGATTTGGGTTATCATGCAAATGATTTTGGAGCTATAGTTGCTTCAGCATCACTTGCTCATGATATTGGAAATCCACCTTTTGGTCACTCAGGGGAAAAATCTATTGGTCAGTATTTTATTTCAGGGCCAGGTAAAAAATTTGGAGATATTTTAAACGACAAAGAATTTCAAGACTTGTGTGACTTTGAAGGTAATGCAAACGGATTTAAAATATTGACTCAGTCACGGCCTGGAAGGGAAGGAGGGTTGAGGTTAAGCTATGCAACCCTTGGGGCTTTTATTAAATACCCAAAAGAGTCATTACCAATTAAACCAACCTCAAATGTTTCAGATAAAAAATATGGCTTCTTTCAAAATGAAAAAAAAATATATTTTGATATTGCAAATGAATTGGGATTATCTAAAAATGAAGGGGGATATAATAGGCATCCTTTAACTTTTCTGGTTGAAGCAGCTGATGATATATGCTATACAATAATTGATTTTGAAGATGGAATAAATTTAGGATTAGTGCAAGAGGATTACGCACTAGAATATTTAATCAATTTAGTTAGGGATTCGATTAATACTGAAAAATATAATTCTTTAAATAATACAATAGACAGAGTAAGTTACCTGAGAGCGTTATCGATTAATACTTTAATTAATGAGGCAGTTCAAATATTTATCGAAAACGAAGATGATATTTTAAGTGGAAAATTTAACGTAGCCCTTTTGAAAAAAAGCAAGTTCAAGCCGCAAATTGCAGATATTATTAAAATTAGTGTTGAAAAAATTTATCAATCAAAAGAAGTTATCGAAAAAGAGGTTGCAGGTTATAATATAATCAATAAGCTGCTAGATACTTTTATATCTTCTGTTAATAGATTTCACGAAGGATCTCAAACAACTTATGATGATCTGATTTTAAGATTATTACCCTCAACAACTAACTTAAATCATGAAAGTCTTTATTCAAGATTATTAGAGGTTTGTCATTACGTGGCTTCTCTTTCGGATAGAAAAGCATTAAATGTTTACAATAAAATCACTGGAGTAGAGTATCAATAGAGGTATATGAAAATAGAATTTGATGATAATTATTTTATGAGTAAAGCAATTGATGAGGCTAAAATAGCATTATCAAAAGGTGAGGTGCCAATCGGCGCCGTGATTGTTGCTGACAATAAGATTATTGCTAGGGCACACAATATGGTTGAGGCTCTAAATGATGTGACTGCTCATGCAGAAATACTTGCAATTACCTCTGCGTCAAATTACATTGGTGGAAAATACTTGGAAAACTGTTCTATTTATGTAACATTAGAACCATGTCAAATGTGTGCCGGAGCATTGTATTGGAGTAGAATTTCAAAAATATATTATGGCGCAGATGATCCAAAAAGAGGATTCAAAATACTAGGTAATAAAATTCACCCCAAGACAAAGGTTTTCCCCGGTATCCTACTAAATGAATGTAAAGATTTATTAGAAAAGTTCTTCATTTCAAGAAGAAATTTAAATTAGAGATTACTGTTTTCTTTAAATTTTTTGAGATTCTTATTATTGAGATAGTAATCTTCCATTTTTTTATCTTTCCAACGATGATATGAGAATAAGGGAAAAACGATAAAAAATAATATTAAAACACCAAATCCAATATATTTTTGGTGGTTTTCAGATTCTACGAATAACCCAAAAAATAGTAATGAAACAGAAATTATAAAAAAAAATAAAATAGCTTTTTTGAACAAATTACAGAGTTGACTTAAGATTAATTTCTTTTAATTGATCATCAGAAACAGTAGAGGGGGAATCAATCATAACATCTCTACCAGAGTTATTTTTTGGGAATGCTATAAAGTCACGAATAATTTCGTTTCCTCCCATAATTGCAACTAGCCTGTCAAGACCAAATGCAATACCGCCGTGAGGTGGAGCTCCATATAAAAAAGCATTCATTAAAAAACCAAATTGTTTTTCTGCCTCCTCTTTTGTAAAACCAAGACAATCAAACATCCTTTGCTGTATTTTCTTATCGTGAATTCTGATTGATCCTCCTCCAATTTCATTTCCGTTCAAAACTAAATCATAGGCATCGGCCCTTACCGCTGCAGGATCAGAATCTATTAAATCTATTTGTTCTGGTTTTGGAGATGTAAATGGGTGATGCATAGCATGAAAGGCACCAGTTTCTTCATCCCATTCTAGTAAAGGGAAATCTACGACCCAAAGTGGTTTAAATTCTTCTGGATTTTTCAATCCTAAATTGTCAGCTACATGAACTCTTAAAGCTCCTAGCTGAGTTCTTACTTTTTCCTTATCTCCGCTTAAAATAAATAAAAGATCACCCTTTTTTGCGTCAGCTTTATTAGCCCAATTTTCTAAATCAGATTGATCGTAAAATTTATCTACTGATGATTTATATGTTCCATCATCTTGCATTCTCAAATAAGCAAGACCGCTTGCACCAACCTGGGGTCTTTTAACCCAATCAGTGTATTTGTCAATTTCTTTTCTTGAAAAATTATTTCCTCCATTGATTACAAAACCAACAACAAGTTCAGAATTGTTAAAGACATTAAAGTCTCTGTTCTTTGCTACATCATTTAATTCAATAAATTTCATTTTGTATCTCAAGTCAGGCTTGTCGGTTCCGTACTTTTGAATAGCATCATCGTAAGTCATCACTGGGAATTTTTCAAGTTTAATATTTTTAACTTTTTGAAAAAGGTGTTTTACCAAATTTTCAAATGTGTTTAAAATATCTTCTTGACTAACAAAGGCCATCTCACAATCAATTTGTGTAAATTCAGGTTGTCTATCAGCCCGTAAGTCTTCGTCTCTAAAACATTTCACAATTTGAAAGTATTTATCCATTCCAGCAACCATTAAAAGTTGTTTAAATGTTTGAGGTGATTGAGGCAGGGCATAAAATTCACCTGGATTCATTCTCGAGGGAACAACAAAATCTCTTGCACCCTCAGGGGTAGACTTGATTAAATACGGAGTCTCGACTTCAATAAAAGAATTTTCAGATAAATATTTTCTTACCTCTTGCGTAATTTTATGACGTAGTATTAAATTATTTTTTACAGGATCTCTTCTTATGTCTAAATATCTATATTTCATTCTAAGTTCTTCACCACCGTCTGATTCATTTTCAATTGTAAAAGGAGGTGTAAGAGAACTATTTAATACATTTAATTCTGAAACCAGAACCTCAACTTCACCTGTATCTATTAATGAGTTTTTAGAAGCTCTTTCAATAACAGTTCCCCTTATATTGATTACAAATTCACGCCCAAGAGTTTTGGCTAACTCAATTACATCAGAGTTGGTTCTTTTTTGGTCAAAAACTAGTTGAGTAATACCGTATCTATCCCTAAGATCTACCCACATTATAAAACCTTTATCTCTAATTTTTTGAACCCATCCAGAAAGTTCAACTTCCTTATCTAAGTTTGTAGTTCTTAATTCGCCGCAATTGTGAGTTCTGTACATTATGTTTCCTTAATGCAACAAATTTAATAAGATATTATTATAAATTTATTGCATATCAAATTATTTGAAACAATTTTTAATAATTGTTGTATTCAATTATCATATAACTAGTATTTTTGTAAAATGATAAGTGTAGAAGAATATCACAATCAATTTTTAGATTATTTACAAAAATATACCCCACCAAATAGTCCGAGTAATTTATATGAGCCTGTAAGCTATATACTAAGTTTGAAAGGCAAAAGAATTCGCCCAATACTGACTCTTTTAACCTGTGATCTATTTAACGATAATTTTAAGGATGCCTTTGACGCAGCATTGGCGGTCGAGGTGTTTCATAATTTTTCTCTTGTTCATGATGACATTATGGATGAAGCGCCACTTAGACGAGGAAATGAAACAGTACATAAAAAATGGGATTTAAGCACAGCAATTCTTTCAGGAGATGTAATGTTAATATTAGCTTATCAACTCTTTGAAAATTACTCTGGAGATACTTTTGTTTCTCTTGCAAAACTTTTTAGTAAAACAGCAATAGAAGTTTGTGAAGGACAGCAGATGGATATAGATTTTTCTAACACCAGCGATGTTTCTCCAAAAAAATATTTAAAAATGATTGAATTCAAAACAGCTGTTTTGTTAGGTGCTTCAATGAAAATGGGTGCAATAGTTTCTAATGCTTCCATAAATGAGCAAAACAGTATATATGAATTTGGGAGAAATCTGGGTATGGCCTTTCAGATTCAAGACGATTTCTTGGACACTTTTGGTGACGAGGAAAAGTTTGGAAAAATGATAGGGGGAGATATAATAGAAAATAAAAAAACATTACTTTTTATAAGAGCAACCCAGTTACTTGATAAAGAAGATAGATTAAAGCTAATAAAACTGTACTCAACAAAATCTTTAGACAATCATATGAAAATCAAAGAAGTCAAAGATCTTTACGAAAAGTGTGGAATTCCACTTATAATGAGGAAAGAAATTGAACAATTTACGCACACAGCATTTCAGATGTTAGAAAATATAAATTTTAGTAACGAAAAAAAGCAATTTCTAATCGATTTTGGAAATTCTCTTATGAAAAGAAACATTTAAAAAATATATATTTTTTACATTTGTTTCAGTAATTTAACCAAGTGGATAATTTTTCTTTTTTAAACGCGGCACATGCTGGATTCTTCTCTGAATTATACGAGCAATATTTAAAGGATCCTGATAGTTTAGAGCCAAGCTGGAAAGCTTTTTTTCAAGGCTATGATTTTGCAAGTAGCGATTTCATGAAAGGTGAAATTGTAGAAGGTGTTAGCCCACAGATCCCAGATGATTTACAAAAAGAATTCAAAGTGATAAACTTGATAAATGGCTACCGATCAAGAGGTCATTTATTCACAAAAACAAATCCAGTTCGTGATCGAAGAACTTATCGTCCGACTTTATCCATTGAGAATTTTGGACTTTCCAAAAATGATTTACATACCGTTTTTAACGCAGGTGAAATTATCGGTCTAGGCCCCCAGCCGTTAAATGTAATTATTGCCCATTTAGAAGAAATTTATTGTGATAGTATTGGAGTTGAATATATGTATATAAGAAAACCTGAAATTATTTCTTGGATTCAAAACAAACTCAATGTAAATAATAATCAACCAAAATTTACTACGACACAAAAGAAAAAATTAATGTCTAAATTAATTGAAGCCGTATCTTTTGAAAACTTTCTACACACAAAGTATGTAGGCCAGAAAAGATTTTCTTTAGAAGGCGGTGAGTCTCTTATTCCTGCCCTTGATATTTTGATTGAAGAAGCGGCTAATAATGGGGTTAAAGAATTTGTGATGGGTATGGCTCATCGTGGAAGATTGAGTACGCTGGTAAATATTTTTGGAAAGTCTGCTAAAAGTGTTTTTAGCGAATTTGACGGAAAAGATTATGAAGAAAAAATTTTTGATGGCGATGTAAAATACCATTTAGGATGGACTAGTGAACGAACAACAGCAAGTAACAAAAAAATAAATTTAAATATTGCACCAAACCCATCACATTTAGAAACTGTTGGGTCGGTTGTACAAGGGATTACAAGATCTAAACTAGATAAATCTTTTAACAAAGATTCTAATAAAGTATTACCTATAATTGTACATGGTGATGCGGCAATCGCAGGTCAGGGCTTAGTCTATGAATTAGTTCAAATGGCCAGATTAGACGGTTACCAAACGGGAGGAACAATTCATATTGTTATTAATAATCAGATTGGTTTTACAACAAATTATCTAGATGCAAGATCAAGCACTTATTGCACTGATGTAGGCAAGGTCACACTTTCACCTGTTTTACATGTAAATGCAGATGATGTCGAAGCTGTTGTACATGCTGTGCTTTTTGCTCTTGATTTCAGATTAGAATTTAAAAGAGACGTGTTTATTGATTTATTGGGATACAGAAAATACGGTCATAATGAAGGGGATGAGCCAAGATTTACTCAACCAAAACTATATAAGTTAATTTCAAAGCACCCCAATCCAAAAAATATTTATGCTTCAGCATTAATTGAAAAATCTTTAATGTCAAATGAAGAAATATTAAAGATAGAATCAGATTACAAATCAAAATTAGAGAATCAACTAGTAGACTCTAAAAAAACTGAAAAAACCAGAATCACAGATTTTATGAGTGATGAGTGGTCAGATTACAGTAGGGTTAACCAACACGAAATGATCAAGCCGGTAGATACTACTTACCCAAGAATTAAACTTGAAAATATAGTTGATAAAATTTCTACGTTACCGAGTGATAAGAAATTCATTAATAAAATTAAAAAATTGGTTAACAATAGAAAATTAATGCTTGAAAATGACAAGTTTGATTGGTCTATGGCTGAACATTTGGCATATGGAAGTTTGTTGGACGAAGGTTTTAACGTGAGAATTTCTGGTCAAGATGTTGAAAGGGGAACTTTTTCACATAGACATGCAATTGTTAAAGTTGAGGAGAGTGAAGAAGAAATATCTCTGTTAAATTATATTAGTGATAACCAGGGGGAATTTTCAATTTACAACTCTTTACTATCGGAGTATGGTGTATTAGGATTCGAATATGGATATGCGATGGCAGATCCAAAAACATTAACAATCTGGGAAGCTCAATTCGGTGATTTCAGCAATGGAGCACAAATTATTATTGACCAATATTTATTCTCGGGGGAAGATAAGTGGAAAACTCAAAACGGATTGGTTTTATTTTTACCACACGGCTATGAGGGTCAAGGTGCTGAACATTCATCAGCAAGAATGGAAAGATATCTTCAGCTGTGTGCAAAGGATAATGTTTTTGTTGCAAATTGTACTACTCCTGCAAATATGTTTCATATTTTGAGGAGACAAATGAAAGCTAAATACAGAAAACCACTAATAATTTTTACACCAAAGAGTTTACTTAGACACCCAATGGTTCATTCTAAAGTTGATGAATTTACAAAAGGTGAATTCAACATGATAATCGATGACAACGACGTTAATCAATCTGATGTGAAAAGTCTGGTATTTGTCACTGGAAAATTCTACTATGATCTGCTTGATGAAAAAAACAGGTTAGGGAGAATAGATGTTGCAATTATTCGAATTGAGCAATTATTTCCGTTACCCAAAAATCATATAAGATCTATTATAAAAAAATATAAAAATGCTGAAGATATTGTATGGGCTCAAGAAGAGCCGATTAATATGGGAGCTTATGCACACCTTTTAATAAATATGAAAGAAGCAAATAATTTTCGTATTGCTTCTAGAAGATTTTATGCTGCAACCGCAGCGGGAAGTTCAGCTAGATTTTTAAAAAGACATAAAGAAGTTATTGATTTTGTTTTTGATAAACATAAAAACAATCAACTTCCTGAATAACTAATTAAATCTATTCTATGAAAAAATTCATTAAAAAATAGTTTTATGAGTTACATTTTAGGAATTGAACTTATATTTGATAATAATAATGTAATAGTCGTTCAGGGGGAAGATAGTCTCAAGTTTAAAAAGAGAAAAAAATAAAAGTCTTATGATTTTAAAAATGCAAATACCGTCTCCAGGAGAATCAATTTCCGAAGTTGAAATTGCCGAGTGGCTTGTTGCTGACGGTGAATATGTTGACAAAGATCAAATCATCGCAGAAATTGACAGTGACAAGGCAACTCTAGAATTACCTGCGGAAGAATCTGGTGTCATTACACTAAAAGCAGAAGAGGGCGATGTTGTTGAAGTTGGCCAAGTTGTATGTCATATTGATACCTCAGCTGAGGGTGCTTCAAAAGATAAAACTAATGATATTATTGAATCAACTCATAATGTTGAAACTGAAGCTCCAGTTGAATCAGATAATTCAAAATCTGAAATTTTAAGCCCAGCTGCTAGAAAAATAGCAGAAGAAAAAAATATCGATGTTACGTCGTTAAAAGGATCGGGAAAATCTGGTAGAATTACAAAACAAGACGTGTTATTAGGGAAACCAGCAATGGGTAAAGTTGACGATTCTAAAAGATCAGAAACTAGAACTAAACTCTCAATGTTAAGAAGAAAAGTAGCAGAGAGATTGGTTTCTGTGAAAAATGAAACAGCCATGCTAACTACATTCAACGAAGTTGATATGTCAGCAATTTTTGAATTAAGAAAAAAATATAAAGAAAATTTTAAAGAGAAGCACGGAGTAAATTTGGGCTTTATGTCATTCTTTACATTGGCTACTGTACGAGCATTAAAGGAGTTTCCAGCTGTAAATTCAATGATCGATGGTTCAGAAATGATATCATATGATTATTGTGATATAAGTATAGCTGTTTCTGGGCCTAAAGGATTAATGGTTCCTGTCATTAGGAATGCTGAAAAGCTTTCGTTTAAGGGCGTAGAACTTGAAGTCAAAAGATTGGCAGAAAGAGCTAGAGATGGTCAGATTACAGTGGATGAAATGACTGGAGGAACTTTTACAATTTCTAATGGAGGAGTATTTGGTAGTATGCTTTCAACTCCAATAATTAACCCTCCTCAAAGTGCTATTTTGGGAATGCATAATATCGTTCAAAGACCTGTTGCAATTGACGGTAAGGTTGAAGTTAGACCGGTTATGTATTTGGCTCTTTCTTATGATCATAGAATTATTGACGGAAGAGAAAGTGTTGGATGTTTAGTTCATATCAAAGAGGCTTTAGAAAATCCGTCTGAAATTTTAATGGATGATAACATTGAGAAGGCTTTAGATTTAATTTAATCCTTACTTATGGTCTTAACAGACACTCACACTCACTTATATCTAGAACAATTTAAAGATGATGTTGACTTAGTAATAGGAAGAGCTATTTCAAAAAATATTTCACGTTTCTTTTTACCTGCTATTAGTTCAAAATACACCCAATCAATGCTAGATTTGCGTATAAAATATCCTAATAATATTTATTTAATGTCAGGGCTTCATCCTTGCTATGTTAAGAAAAACTATTTGCAAGAAATTTTACATGTTGAAAAAAATCTTTCAGAGGATAAAAATATTGTTGCAATTGGAGAAATTGGAATAGACTTATATTGGGATAAATCAAATCTGGATCTTCAATTAAAGGCGTTTGAAAGACAAATCGAATTGTCAAACGATTATAATTTACCAATAGTAATCCATAGCCGAGAATCTTTTAATGAAATATATAAAGTCCTTAAGAAGAGTTCTAGTAATAAAGGAGGAATTTTTCACTGCTTTACAGGAACTCTTGAAGATGCAAATAAAATAATTGATTTAGGGATGAAAATTGGGATTGGAGGAGTGGTTACATTTAAAAATGGTAAAATTGATAAATTCTTAGAAAATATTGGAATTCATAATATTGTTTTGGAGACGGATTCTCCGTACTTATCTCCTGAACCGTACAGGGGTAAAAGAAATGAAAGCATGAACATTACCTTCATTGCTGATAAATTATGTGATATTTATGGGCTTACGACTAAAGAAATTGCTGACATAACTACTAAAAATTCTAAAGATGTTTTTGGGGTGTAAAATATGAGAAAAAACAGCATTTTAAATTTCATAATTAATTTTTTTTCTTTTAATTTGCTCGCTGTGTTTAGAGAGAGGTGGCCGAGTGGTCGAAGGCGCACGCCTGGAAAGTGTGTATACACCAAAAGTGTATCGAGGGTTCGAATCCCTTCCTCTCTGCAGAATATGTAATTTATGTGATATATTTTTATATCTTTAACAACTCAAAAATATTAAACAAAAAAAAGATGAAAAGATTATTTAGTTTATTAGGGATAATGACAATATTATTTGTTCAATCTATCCAAGCATTTCCTTTACAAGATGATGCGGAAATGTCAGAAGTTCAGGATTCAGTCCAAACAATGGATGCTGCAGAAATGGAACAACCGGTAATGGAAGAGCCAGTTATGGAAGAGCCAGTTGAAGAGGAGCAATTGAACTTTCACCAGGAATTAAAAAAGAGATTTATTGAAGGAGGCCCTGGATTTATGGGAATTGTTTTATTATGTCTTATTCTTGGTCTAGCTATAGCAATTGAAAGGATTATTTACCTAAACCTTTCCACGTCTGATTCTGAAAAACTAACAGCAGAGGTTGAGTCAGCTATCAAATCAGGTGGTGTCAAAGCTGCAAAAGAAGTTTGTAGAAATACACCTGGACCTGTTGCTTCAATTTTTTATCAAGGTCTTGATCGATCAAATGAAAGTATTGAGTCAGCTGAAAAAGCGGTAATTGCTTACGGAGGTGTGCAAATGGGTCAGTTGGAAAAAAATGTTTCTTGGATTTCTTTATTTATTGCACTAGCTCCTATGCTTGGTTTCATGGGAACTGTAATTGGAATGATTCAAGCATTTGACAAAATTGAAGCTGCTGGAGACATGCAGCCTTCACTTGTTGCAGGTGGTATTAAGGTAGCCCTGTTGACTACGGTTTTTGGTTTGATTGTGGCAATTATTCTGCAAATTTTCTACAACTACATTATTGCTAAAATAGACAGTATCGTAAATGATATGGAAAACGCATCTATTTCTCTAATGGACATATTAGTGAATAACAAGAAATAATTTACTATGAATTTATATAATATAATCAAGTATACAGCAATTGGTTTATCACTGCTCGGTATTGTTTTTGTCTTAGTAATATTATCAGATGTCCTTTCTGGGATTGACATGATATTATACAATGCATATGTTGTTCTTTTCATCATAGTTACATCTGTATTGTATTTTGGAATTAAAAATATGATAGGTGACAAGGCAAACCTGATGAACACACTAAAAATGATCGGATCTTTTCTTGGATTATTTGCTTTATGTTTTTTAATGGCTTCAGGAGAAGAAACTCTGATGAGAGAAGGCAAAATATTATCAGCAACAAGCTCCAAGTTTATAGGTGCAGCATTATTTATGTTCTATTCGCTTATTGTTATCGCAAGTGGAACTATGCTGTTTTTCGGATTTAAAAACAGAAAATAATTTAATATGGCAAGAAGATCATCACCTGAAGTAAATGCGGGATCAATGGCTGACATTGCTTTTCTTTTATTGATTTTTTTCTTAGTAACCACTACTATCGAGACAGATTCGGGTATAAGCAGAAAGTTACCCCCAATGGAGGAATCTGAAGAGGACGTAGTTATTAAGCAAAAGAATATTTTTACGGTTTTGTTAAACGGTAAAGATCAACTGTTGGTAGAGGATGAGTTAATGGAGCTAGAGGATCTGAGAGATGCAGCAATTAGTTTTCTAGATAATGGTGGTGGTTCTGGTGAAGATGCTTGTAATTATTGTAAAGGCGAAGGGAATAAGAAATCTTCTGACAATCCGGATAAAGCAATTATTTCTTTAAAAAATGAAAGAGAAACTTCTTATGCAACATATATTTCTGTACAAAACGAATTGGTAGCAGCTTACACTCACTTGAGAAATATCAGAGCTCAGGAGTTATACGGAATTAGTTATTCTGAAATGATGAATAATTATAAGGATGTAAACTGGCCAGGAAACAGAGACAAGTTAAAAGAAAATATTAATAGGCTTCGAAAGGAGTACCCTCAGAAGCTTTCGGAAGTTCAATAACTAAGATAAATTTATGTCAAAATTTAATAAAAAGAAAAAGGGAGATTTGCCAGCTGTAAACACAGCATCACTTCCTGATATTGTTTTTATGCTTTTGTTCTTTTTTATGGTAGCTACTGTAATGAGAGATAACGAGTTAAAGATTAAAAATGAGTTACCTGCTGCAAATCAAGTTGAAAAGCTAGACAAAAAAGAATTAGTTATGTATATATATGCAGGTAAACCGAATTTTGGATATCAATCAAAATTTGGAACCGAGGCTAGGCTTCAGTTAAATGATAAGTTTTCTGAAGTTTCTGATATTCCTGCATTTATTTATGCTGAAAGAGAATCTAAAAGAGAAGAATTAAGACCCTTTTTAACGACGGCTTTAAAAGTTGATAAGGAAACAAATATGGGAATTATTGGAGATATAAAACAAGAGTTAAGAAAGGTTAATGCCTTAAAAATTAATTACACTACCAGAATTGGTGATGTATCTTTAAATAAAAAGTAAATCCTTAAATTTCTTTTCGTAATCTGGCAACAGGGATATTTAGTTGCTCCCTGTATTTAGCTACTGTTCTCCTAGCTATTTTATAACCTTTTTCATTAAGAATATTTACCAACTTTTCATCCGTTTCCGGCTTTCTTTTGTTTTCGTTGGCTATAATTTTTTCTAATATTTTTTTGATTTCTATAGTTGAAATCTCTTCCCCACTAGTAGTTTTCATTGATTCGCTAAAAAATTCTTTCAACAGCTTTGTTCCATATGGAGTATCGACATATTTGCTATTAGCCACTCTCGAAATAGTAGAAATATCCATTTCAATTTCGTTTGCAATATCTTTTAAGATCATGGGCTTGATTTTTCTTTCGTCTCCAGAAATAAAGTACTCTTTCTGATAATTCATTATTGCCTGCATGGTAATGAATAGTGTTTGTTGTCGTTGCCTTACAGCATCTATAAACCACTTAGCTGAATCTAATTTTTGTTTTATAAATTGAATTGCCTCTCTTTGAGATTTAGATTTATTTTTTTCAAGTTTATATCCTTTAAGCATTTCATCATAGTCTCTTGAAATATTAAGTGTCGGACTATTTCTATAATTCAGCTCTAATAAAAGTTCGTTATTTTCAATCGAAATTTTAAAATCAGGAATTACTTGTTCTATAGGCTTTCCTCCTCCCGAGTATGACCCCCCTGGTTTTGGATTAAGTTTTGAAATTATTGTAATTACCTCCTTGAGTTGTTCTTCGCTGATAGAGTACTTATTCATTAATTTTTCAAAATGTTTTTTTGAAAACTGTTCAAATGAATTTTCAATTATTTCTATTGCCATTAATACTGCACTGGAACTTTTTTTTCTTTTTAATTGAATAATAAGACAATCTTGTAAGGATAAAGCACCAACACCTGCAGGATCAAATTCTTGAACAATTTTTAGCACCTCTGTTAGCTCTTCGCTTGAAACAATTAAATTTTGTGTAAAAGCTAGATCATCAATTATCTCTTCTAAATCTAATCTTATATACCCAGATTCATCAATGCTTCCAACTAAAAATTCTGCAATTCTCATTTTCTTTTCGCTGAGACTAATTGGTTTGAGTTGTGATATAAGATGTTGAGTAAATGAGATTCCTGATGAAAAGGGAATATTTTTATCCTCTTGATTTCCTGAATTATTTGAATTTAATTTATAAGATGGGGTATCATCATAATTAATATAATCATCAATATCTAAATCATCAGATTCTGAGTAATCCTCATCATTTTCATTATCATTTTCATCGGATGAGTTTTGACCTTGTTCTAAAGCAGGATTTTCTTCAATTTCTCTCTGAATTTTCTGTTCAAAATCTAAGGTAGGAAGTTGAATCAACTTCATTAGCTGAATTTGCTGAGGGGATAATTTTTGAGATAATTTTAATTTTAAGAACTGTTTCATATTATTTAAAACTCAGCATTTTTAGGTGTTCTAGGGAACGGTATTACATCTCTAATATTGGTCATTCCAGTTGCAAACATAACTAATCTTTCAAACCCTAGTCCAAAGCCTGAGTGAACTGCAGTTCCATATTTTCTTAAATCGGTGTACCACCATAATTCCTTTTCATCGATTCCTATTTGTTTAATTTTTTTTAATAAAACATCTAATCTCTCTTCTCTTTGAGATCCTCCGACAATTTCACCAATTCCAGGAAATAGGATATCCATTGCTCTCACTGTTTTCCCGTCATCATTTAATCTCATATAAAAAGATTTTATTTTTGCTGGGTAATCATATATTACAACTGGACATTTAAATTCTTTTTCAACAAGGAATCTTTCGTGTTCACTTTGTAAATCAGCACCCCATTCATCAATTATATATTTAAATTTTTTCTTTTTATTTGGCTTACAATTTCTTAAAATCTCTATAGCCTCAGAATAAGTAATTACTTTAAATTTATTAGTAATAACAAAATTCAACTTTTCTGTCAAGCTGAGCTCATTTCTTTCGTTTTGAGGCTTTTGTTTTTCTTCGTTTAATAATCTTGTTTCTAAAAAATCAAGATCATCGATATTATTTTTTAAGATATAATCGATAACATATTTAAGAAAATCTTCTGCTAACTCTATATTTCCCTTAATATCCATAAATGCAACCTCAGGCTCAATCATCCAGAATTCAGAAAGGTGTCTAGAGGTATTGGAATTCTCAGCACGAAAAGTTGGCCCAAAGGTGTATACTTTTCCCATTGACATTGCATATGCCTCTGCCTCAAGTTGCCCTGAAACAGTTAAATTAGTTTCTTTGCCAAAAAAGTCTTCTTTAAAATCAATTTTTCCTGATGAATCAACAGGTGTATTTTTTAAATCTAATGTAGTCACTCTGAATTGTTCACCAGCTCCCTCTGCATCACTTCCTGTAATTATTGGAGTATGAACATAGTAAAATCCGTTTAGATTAAAATAACTATGAATAGCAAAAGACAATGAAGATCGGATTCTCATTACAGCACTAAAGGTATTAGTCCTTGTTCTCAAGTGCGCATTTTCTCTCAGAAATTCAAAAGAATGTTTTTTAGGTTGTATTGGATAAATTTCCGCATCAGCTTCACCTAAAATTTCAAATTTACTTACCTGAATTTCTGTAGATTGTTTTGATCCTTGACTGGACACTAATTTTCCTGTAACTGACAAGGCTGCACCAGTTGATATTTTTTTTAGTTCTTCTTGATTTGTATTTTCAAAATCAATAACACACTGAATATTTTTTAGACAAGACCCATCATTCAATGCAATAAATCTATTAGCCCTAAAAGATTTCACCCATCCGCATACTGAGACTTCATGATCAACATGTTTATCAGAGCTAATAATCTCATTTATAGAAATACCATTCATTATTAAATAATTTATTCAAATATATGTCTTTGCAGCTAAATATTATAATTCCTCCTGATCAGAAAGAATTTTAATTTTTGGATCTTTCAGCACTTTTTCGTTCGCTATGGACTTATCTAAAGTTAATAGAAGAGAAGGTAAGAGTAAAAGATTTGACAACATTGCCAATAACAGTGTACCAGAAACTAGTGCTCCAAGAGCAACAGTTCCTCCAAAATTTGAAACCACAAAAACTGAAAATCCAAAAAATAACACAATTGACGTATAGAACATACTCAGACCTGTCTCTCTTACAGAATTATATACAGATTTTTTTACTTGCCATTTATTATCTTGTAGTTCTTGCCTATACTTAGCCAGGAAATGAATTGTGTCATCAACCGATATCCCAAAGGCAATACTAAAAATCAATATTGTAGAGGGCTTGATTGGAATTCCAATATATCCCATTAAGCCAGCAGTAATCAGAAGGGGTAGTAAATTAGGAATCAGAGATATAATGATCATTCTAAAATTTCTAAATAAATATGCCATAAATAAAGAAATCAAAACTACTGCTAAGCCAAGCGACCAAACAAGATTATCGACTAAGAAATAGGTTCCTTTTTGAAATAAATAAGCTTTTCCAGTCAAGAAAACTTCAAATCTTTCAGCGGGCATTACCTTTTCAATTTCAGCATTTAGTTCTTCTTCAATTCTTTCCATTCTTTCAATCTTCATGTCTTTCATGAAAGTTGTAATTCGAGTATATTGCCCTGTACTGTCAACAAAATTATTTAATAGGTCAACCTCAGAGGTTGAGTTTTTTGCATACGAAAGAATAAAACTATTTTCTTGAGAAGTTGGAACTTGATAATATTTTGGATTACCGTTATAAAATGCTTGCTTTGAATATTTAACAAGACTTACAACAGATATGGGTCTGGATAACTCAGGAAATTTTTTAATTATATTTTCCACAATCTCCATTTTCTTAATTGTAGACAGCTTAGTTATTGATTTTTTTCTTTTTGAATCAATATAAATTTCCAAGGGTAAAATACCGTTAAATTCTTTTTCATAGTAAAGAATATCGTCAAAGAATTCAGTATTTCTGGGCATATCATCGATAAAACTTCCAGAGATTTCAATCTTATAAATACCAATAATACTTACGGCAAGCATAATTACAGAAATCACATAAACTTCAATTTTTTTGGTTTTTACAACATTAACCATCCAATTTAAAAGAGTTGTAATCCATTTTTTATTTTGATGTTCAAGATGTTTTTCATCTGGAACAGGAAGAAAACTATAAACAATCGGAATAATTAACAGACATAAAATAAATATCGACAAGATACTTAATGATGCAACTACACCAAATTCGTTCAATAATTTACTGTCAGTTGTAATAAATGTGGCAAATCCAGAAGCAGTGGTTACATTGGTCATTAGCGTTGCATTACCAATTTTAGTTATTACTTTCTTTAGTGATAATGACTTGTTTCCGTGCTTATTTAATTCATGTTGGTACTTATTTATCAAGAAAATACAATTAGGCATTCCGATCACTATAATTAAAGGAGGGATAATAGCTGTAAGAACAGTTAATTCATATTCTAAAATTCCAACGATGCCCAAGGTCCACATTACCCCAATGCAAACTGTCATTATAGAAATAAATGTTGCTCTAAAAGATCTAAAAAACAGAAAGAAAATTAATGAAGTTACTACAATAGCAAGTATAATAAACTTTCCTAGTTCGGCTTTAATTGTTTCTGAGTACTTAGTTCGAACATATGGCATTCCAGATATTCTAACATCAAGATTATATTTTTGTTCAAATTCAGAAACCCTTGGTAGTAAAACATTATTTACAAATTGCTCTCTTAAAACAGTATTCACTACTTCAGTTTTCAAATTTATTGCAGTTCTTACAGCTTTTGTTTCAGAATTAATCAAAAACTTATCGTAGAAAGGAGAATTATTAAATATTTCTTCTTTAAGTAAATCTAGCTCAGATTCAGTGGTTAAGGAATCTTTTATAAAAGGTTCAATATAAAATTGTCTTGATGTCTTATTTTTCTTTAATTTTTGTAAATCTCCAAATGCAATTACGGTTGACACATCTTTATGGTCTTTAAAAGAATGAGAAAGTTCATTCCAGGCATTTAATTTTTCAATTGTAAATAGAGTAGAATCCTTTACAGAGATTACTATTAGATTTCCTTCTTCACCAAATTTATCAGTAAAAGACTTATACTTAATATTTTCAGGATGAGTAGCAGGTAATAAATTTGCTTCGGTATATGTAAATCTAATTTTATCCCAGTGGGTAGTAAAGAAATATGTAACTATTAGAAGGGATAAGATTATAAGAATCCTATTTTTTAGAATTATTCCGGAAATTTTTTCCCAAAAACCAGAAAAAAGACTCTTGATCATTTTTTAAATATTGGTCACGTAAAGATACTAATAACTACTCTTAATTATTATAAAAATAAATATTTATAAAGTCATTATTTCGTCTTTTTTCTTTTCGAAAATCTGTTCTGCTTTTTTAATATTATTATCTGTAATTTCTTGTATATCTAATTCAGAATTTTTTTTAAGATCTTCTGAAAAGTCTTCAGATTTCTTGATTTCATTATTTGCATCTTTTCTCGCATTTCTTATAGCAACCTTAGCCTCTTCAACTTCAATTTTAGCCTGCTTTGCTAATTCTCTTCTTCTTTCTTCAGTTAATACAGGAACATTAATTATAATATTTTCGCCATTATTCATTGGGTTAAAGCCCAGATTGGCAACCTCAATACCTTTTTCAATTTCTTGTAACATGGATTTATCCCAAGGCTGAATTACAAGAGTTCGTCCATCAGGAGTATTAACATTAGCTACTTGAGATATTGGCGTACTGGTTCCGTAATAGTCAACATACACATTTGATAGCATATTTGGATTTGCTTTACCTGCTCTAATATTCAAAAGCTTTTTTTCTAAGTGATTAATAGCACTAGACATTGAGTCTTTTGCTAAATCAAAAATAATTTCTAAATTTTCATTCATAATTCTTTTTTTACAGATTAACTATTGTACCTACTTTTTCTCCATTTAAGACTCTTGAAAGATTATCTTTTTGATTCATATCAAAAACTATTATAGGAAGATTATTTT
Source organism: uncultured Bacteroidota bacterium (assembly GCA_902509675.1). GTDB lineage: Bacteria > Bacteroidota > Bacteroidia > Flavobacteriales > Flavobacteriaceae > MED-G13. Next base: position 31,838 of record CABWYN010000003.1, read on the forward strand.
CATGACTTAAAGTAAATGCTGTAGTATCCATTATTTTGAGACCTTTACTAATAGCTTCTTTAAATGTTATTGTTTCAAATTTAAACGCTTCAGAATTTTTATTCGGATCTTCGTTGTAAATTCCGTCTACACGTGTTCCTTTGAGAATTACATCGGCTTCTATCTCTATAGCTCTTAATACGGCAGCTGAATCTGTTGTGAAGTATGGGTTTCCTGTGCCTGCACTAAATATTACAATCCGTTTTTTATCTAAATGCCTGATTGCTTTTCTTTTAATGAATGGTTCAGCCACTTTATTTACATTAATCGCACTTTGAAGTCTCGTGGGTATCCCAATATTTTCCAAGGTGTTTTGTAGAGCAAGACCATTAATTAGCGTAGCAAGCATACCCATATAATCTCCCTGGACTCTGTCAATTTTATACTCATTATTGAATCCTCTATATATATTTCCTCCACCAACAACAATAGCAATTTCTACTCCTTGATCATAGACTTTTTTGATTTCGCCAGCATATTTTAAAAGAATTTCTGGATCAATTCCGTTTTTTTTATCACCAGTTAAGGCTTCCCCAGAAAGTTTTAATAGGATTCTTTTGTATTTCATTTGAAAGTTGAATTTCAAACAAATATACTACACATTTATTTTGAAAAAAAATAAGAAATTTTAAATTAACCTATCGAAACTCTGCTGAAAGATGTAATTGAAAGTGATGAACTGTAATTTGAAAGATATTGTGACACACTAACTTTACCGTCTTTGATAAATGCTTGGTGAACTAATGTATTGTCCTTGAAAAATCTTTTAAGTTTTCCTTGAGCAATTTTATCTAGCATTTCTTCAGGTTTACCCTCAGCTCTAAGTTGATCTTTAGCAATTTCAATTTCTTTTTCAATTACTTCAGCGTCAACATTTTTTTCATCAAGTGCAATAGGATTCATAGCAGCAATCTGCATAGCTATGTCTTTACCAGCGACATCTATATTATCTGCTTTCTCAGAAAATCCAACCAGTGATGAAATTTTATTTCCTGCGTGTATATAGGTACCAACATATTCTGCATCAATTCTAGCGAAATCATTAATTTGGATTTTTTCTCCGATTACACCGGTTTGTTCAATCAGTTTTTCTTCGACAGTCATTTCCCCTAAATTAGCTTTAAGCAGTTCTTCCTTCGATTTACATGAAAGAGCAGTATTAGCAATTTTATGAGCCAACTCAATAAAGTCAGCATTTTTTCCGACAAAATCTGTTTCACAGGCTAATACGACACCAATAGCAGTAGTATTTTCTTGATTAGCAACAGTAATTGCAACTCCCTCAGAAGATTCACGATCAGCTCTTTTAGCTGCAACTTTTTGCCCTTTTTTTCTTAATATTTCAATTGCTGAATCTAAATCCCCATTGGCCTCAACTAATGCTTTTTTACAATCCATCATTCCAGCACCGGTTATTTTTCTTAAATTATTTACCTCAGCAGCAGTTACTTTTACCATGATTTATTTTTTTGCTTTTTTAGACTTTTTCTCCTCAACCACTTTTGGTTCCGCCTCAGATTTAGAAGTTTCTTTTTCCTCAACTACTTTTGTTTCAATCTTAGGAGTAGGAGTTTCTTTTTTCTCAACATCTTTTGTTTTTACTTCGGGGCTGCTAACTTCTTTGACAACAGTGTCTGTTTTCGAAGTAGTTTCCTCCTTGTCTTTAGATGAATTTCTTTCCTCAATACCTTCTAATACTGCAGAGCCAACATGTTCAAGAATTTTGGAAATTGATTTTGATGCATCATCATTAGACGGGATTACAAAATCAATACCGCGTGGATCACAGTTTGTGTCTACCATGGCAAAAATTGGTATATTTAATTTTTGAGCTTCTTTTACAGCAATTTTTTCTCTTAAAATATCAACAATAAATATTGCGCCAGGTAATCTGGTCATATTAGAAATTGAACCCAAATTTTTCTCAAGTTTATCTCTTAATCTTCCGATTTGAAGTTTTTCTTTTTTGGAAAGTGAATTAAAGGTACCATCTTGTTTCATTCTATCAATCGAAGACATTTTTTTTACCGCTTTTCTGATAGTAACAAAATTAGTTAACATTCCTCCAGGCCATCTTTCTGTGATATATGGCATATTTATTTTTTTGGAAGATTCAGAAACAATATCTTTTGCTTGTTTTTTAGTCGCTACAAATAAGATTTTTCTCCCTGAAGCGGCAATCTTTTTTAAAGCTTGAGATGCTTCATCTAGCTTAGCAACGGTCTTGTAGAGATTTATTATATGAATTCCATTTCTTTCCATGTATATATACGGAGACATGTTTGGATTCCATTTTCTTGTTAGGTGGCCAAAATGAACACCTGCTTCTACTAATTCTTTTACTTGATTTTTACTCATTTTTTTTAGTTTACGTTCTTATTTTTAGCAATACTTAAGTGGTATAAATTTTATTTAAGCCTCAAGCATTTAGATGCTAAACTAACTTGTTGTTTTATCTTATCTCTTAGAGAATTGGAATTTCTTTCTTGCTTTCTTTTGTCCAAATTTCTTTCGCTCAACCATTCTTGGATCACGTGTTAATAAACCAAGTGGCTTAAGTAGAGACCTGTTATTTTCGTCAAGCTCACATAATGCTCTTGAGATAGCTAACCTGATAGCTTCTACTTGGCCAGTCATTCCACCTCCCTGTACAGTAACAGTCATATCAAATTTTCCTTCAACATCACAGACGTTAAATGGTTGATTTAATTTGAACTGATGTGCAGATGTTGGGAAGTACTCTTTAGAGTCTTTAGTATTGATAGTGAATTTGCCTTTACCTTTTTTTAAATATATTCTTGCAACAGAAGTTTTTCTCCTTCCAATTTTATGTGTAACTGTATCCATTAATTTACTTTGTTTAAGTCAATGACTGAAGGTTTTTGTGCTTCAAATTTGTGATCAGAATCAGAAAAAACATGAAGGTTTCTAAACAGATTAGCTCCAAGTTTGTTCTTGGGAAGCATTCCTTTAACAGATTTTTCGATAATAGAATTTGGATTTTTCTGAAATTGTTCTGCGGCATTTAGTGATCTTTGACCTCCAGGGTACCCTGTATATCTCAGATATTTCTTTTGTTCCCACTTGTTTCCGGTTAGATTAATTTTTTTAGAGTTAATAACAATAACATTATCTCCACAATCAACATGGGGAGTAAAATTTGTTTTGTGTTTACCTCTTAATAAAATTGCAACTTTAGAAGCTAATCTTCCAAGGTTTTGGCCATCAGCATCAACAACAACCCAGTTTTTAGTAACCGTGTTTTTGTTAGCTGATATTGTTTTAAAACTTATTGTATCCAAAATTCAATTATTTAAATTTTCATCTCTTAAAAGAGCATGCAAATCTACAATTATATATTTTATTAGCAAATAGTTAAAGAAATTATTTTTTTCTAGGGAAGAATACAGTCTTTTAGTGTGCCTCAAGCCAATTTAACCCATAGTTTGAATCTACGGTTAACGGAACTTTTATTTTGAACGCATTTTCCATTTCGAATTTAACCAATTCCATAAATTTATTTAGTTCTGGCTTAAATACATCAAAAACAAGCTCATCGTGAACTTGAAGTAACATTTTACTTTTTAACTCATTTTTAATTATTTTTTTCTGGATATTGATCATTGCTATTTTGATTACATCCGCAGCACTACCCTGAACAGGGGCGTTAACTGCATTTCTTTCTGCAGCGCTTCTGACAATTCCATTTCTAGAGTTAATGTCTTTCAAATACCTTCTTCTACCCAAAATTGTTTCAACATAACCTTTTTCTCTTGCAAATGAGATTTGATCAGAAATGAATTTTTTTAATTTTGGATATTTTATATAATATTTTTCTATTAAATCTTTTGCTTCTTTTCTGCTAAGATTAGTTTGATTACTTAATCCAAAAGCTGAAACGCCATATATTATACCAAAATTTACAACTTTAGCATTAGATCGCTGCTCTCGGGTGACTTCTTTTATAGGAACATTAAAAACTGCAGCCGCCGTTGAACGATGTATATCTTCATTATTTTTAAATGCGCTTATCATATTTTCTTCGCCACTTAATGATGCTATTATTCTGAGTTCTATCTGAGAATAGTCAGCAGCCATTATAAAATAATCCTTATTTTTGGGTACAAAAGCTTTTCTAATTTCTTTACCTCTTTCTGTTCGTATAGGAATGTTTTGAAGATTTGGATTTATACTGCTAAGCCTACCTGTTGAAGCAACAGTTTGCGTGTATTCAGTATGAATTCTTTTGCTATTTTTAGAAATTTGTTTGGGTAAGGAGTCTATGTATGTATTAAGAAGCTTAAACACGCTTCTGAATTCTAAAATTAATTTAACAAATGGATTTTCTTTTGATAACTCAGAAAGTATTTCTTCAGAGGTTGAATATTGACCTGTTTTAGTTTTTTTTGGATTTTTACTGATTTTCATCTTATCAAATAATATTTCTCCTAATTGCTTCGGAGACGAAATATTAAATTCTACCCCAGCTTCAGCATGTATTTTCTTAGCTAAATCATCAACATAACCCTTGGTTTTTTCTGATAATCTATTTAAAAATTTAACATCTAAATTAATTCCTTCATTTTCCATTAGGGCTAGTGTTTTCAAAAGAGGAATTTCAATCTTTTTAAATAGGTTAATTTGATTGTATTTTTCAAGATCTTTTTCTAAGAGAGGTTTAAGTTGATAGATTATACTTGATATTTCTTTAACTGCTAATTCAGAAGGTTTTTTATCAAAATTTATATTCAGGTAATTTTTAGCTAGACTCGTTAAATCGTGACTAATATCGGGGTTAATTAGGTAGTGAGCTAGTTTTACGTCAAATAGCTCTCCCTCCAAACTAATTTTGTTCTTTTGAAGCAGCTTGATATCACGTTTTATATCATCTGATATTTTGATAATATTTTTGTCTTCAAAAAATAATTTTAGGATCTTGACAAAATCTTTATTTTCACTTTCAACAGAGTATATTATATTTTTTCCCCAACAAAATGATATCACTTTTAAATCATTTTTCTCTCTTAATAAGCTGTAACCAATACTTTTTTGAATTTTTAGCCTGTCTGTTAATAAACGAAGTGAAGTATTCGATGTTATTTTTTGGTCAATTAATTTGTTTTCGGTAATTTTTTTTTCATCAGTTGGGGTTTCAAAAAGATTGAATTGACCATGACCAGCATTTTCTATTATTACCTCTTCTTTTATCTCATCTCGTTTTTCAATTTTGTCTTCATCCAGTGAAAAGATTGTTCGAACGGATGAGCTAAGCCTTCTAAATTCTAAAAAGTCAAAAATTTCTTGAATTTTATTTAAACTTTGAACCTCCAATTTAAATTGCTCAATTTTAAATTCGATTGGAACGTCAGTAATAATAGTAGCCAATTTTTTTGATAAAATACCTAGTTCTTTATTGGCTTCAATTTTTTCTTTAATCTTTCCTTTGAGCTCATGGGTATTATTTAATAAATTTTCAATTGACCCGTACTCCTTTAAAAATTTTTTTGCTGTTTTATCTCCAACTCCAGGTAATCCAGGAATATTATCTACAGAGTCTCCCTTCATAGCTAGAAAATCAATAACCTGAGCAGTATTAGAAATTTCAAATTTTTCTAATACTTCCTGTATTCCCCAGGTTTCGTATCCACCTCCAAAAACAGGGCGGTACATAAAGATGTTTTCGTCAACAAGTTGGGCGAAATCCTTGTCTGGAGTAACCATGAATGTTTTAAAGTTTTCTTCTTTAGCTTTTTTTGCAATAGTACCAATAATATCATCTGCCTCATATCCGCTTTTTACTAAAATGGATATGTTTAAAGCCTTTAAAATATCTTCAATAATTGGGACAGCTATCTTTATTCCCTCAGGTGTCTCATCTCTATTTGCTTTATAATCTTCAAAAATTTCAATTCTATCTTGACTACCCCCTTTGTCAAAGCAAACTGCTAAATACTCTGGTTTTTCACGTTTTATAACGTCAAATAACGAATTTGTAAAGCCTAGAATTGCGGATGTGTCTAATCCTTTTGAATTAATTCTGGGATTTTTAATAAAAGCATAATATCCCCGAAAAATTAAAGCATATGCATCAATGAGAAAAAGACGTTTTTTATCACTCATTTATATTTTTTTGTCGTGGAAGAGAGACTTGATATTAGAATTTCCAGATTTGTCATATTTGGTCATGCTAAATCCTTCTTGAATAGCATAACAACCGGTTTCTCCGTTTTTGTTAATGGCGATATATCCAACTTGAAAATTTTTATAATTACTTTCGGGTTTTTTTACAATTCTTTCTATAGCAATTTTACAAGCTTCCGTTGGTGAATAGCCTTGCCTCATTAGTTCTACAACAAGAAAACTACCAACAGTTTTTAAAACCTCTTCACCCAAACCTGTTGCAACTGCTCCTCCAACTTCATTATCAATAAAAAGTCCTGAACCTATGATCGGAGAATCACCAACTCTTCCCTGCATTTTATAAGCAAGCCCACTGGTAGTGCAGCCACCACTAATATTGTTATTTTTATCAATTGCTAACATGCCAATTGTATCGTGATTTTCAACATTAATTATGGGTTTATATTTTTCATTTTTTTTCCAATTGATCCAGTCAGATTTGGACTTATCAGTTAAAAGATTCTCCTCGAAAAAACCCATTGAAAGAGCAAATTTTTTGGCACCGTCCCCAGCTAAAATGACATGTGGTGTCTTTTCCATTACTAATCTAGCAATTGAAATAGCGTGTTTTATATTTTTTAGATAAACCACAGAACCACAATTCCCCTTGTGATTCATTATGCATGCATCCAAAGTTACATTTCCATCTCGATCAGGTAAACCACCAATCCCCACTGACTGCCCGTCTTTATTGGCCTCTTCAACTCTACAACCTTGTTCGATAGCATCCAATGATTCGCCATTTTTTATGAGAATATCCCATGCTTTATTTGTAGCATTTTTAACATCCCATGTAGCAATTACTACAGGGTTAGATGTGGGTTTTATATTAGATGAAAAAGTTTTACTGTAGTTAAGACCTATCCCCAAGGTCGCAACTCCAGTACTTTTAATAAAACTTCTCCTATCCATTATTTAGATTAATTTTTGACTGCTTAAAATCTTTTTCGTGGTAACAGAATAAATTAATAGGAAAGCAAAACATAATACAGCAACCCAATAAGAAGTAATAATACCAAAAATATCAGCTAGTTTTCCCTGAAGAGGAGGGATAATAGCGCCTCCTAATATCATCATAACTAGGAATGAGGATCCTTGTGATGTGTATTTTCCAAGACCTGTGATACTAAGTGAAAATATACATGGCCACATTATTGAACAAAACAATCCACCTGTTAAAAAGGCGAATAAAGCAGTTTCTCCAGAACCAAACATTCCGATTAGCATAGCTATGACCCCTAGAGCGCTAAATATTGTCATAATTTTTATGGCATTATCTTTTGCAAGGTAAAATCCAATAATTTGGATAATAATTAAAATTGAAAAAGTAGCTATTTCTGAACCAGTCAGGGGATTACTTAACGCGTTTACAGCGATTACAACTCCAAATGCAATAAAAGGCGTAATAAAGAGTAAGGCTTGTTTTAATTTTTTTGAAAGATCAAACGCACCAATTGAACCTGTCCATCTACCGATCATTAATCCGCCCCAGTATAAAGCAATATATTTTGCACTTTGAGCTTCATCTAAAACAGGAAGGCCAATAGCATTTAACCCATCACCTATGTCTGCCTTTAACAATTCACCAAGATTACTTTGGATTGTAACTTCAACACCTACATAAGTGAAGATAGCTAACATTCCCCAAGCAAGTTGTGGATATTTTAATGCACCCCAGTTCTCAGGATTTTTTTGAGCTGACGTATTAGCTAAAAATATAAGTGCAAAGACAAAAATTAAACAAATAACCGTTAAAATTAGTCTAGTCATTTCTAATGATTCTAATGCCTCATTTTCAAAAGAAGGAGTATAAGAATAAAAGATCCATCCAAAACAGCAGGTCATTACTACTGTCATAATAATTAACATATTTTTTGCTTTAGAAGCTGATTCAAAGGATTCGTTATTTTTGGCATCAGGTAAATTTTTAGATACATAAAAAAATACAGCAACTAATAAAAAAGCTATGGCAACTGCAACGTATAGACCTTGAACTGAGCTTAACTCTATAGTATCCCAATCCACTTCAGTTGCAGATCCAAACAAAACAAATGCAATTAAAATAGGGCCAATAGCAGTACCAAAAGAATTTACCCCTCCTGCAAGATTTAATCTATTTGATCCCGTAGAAGGATCACCTAGTGATACAGCAAAAGGGTTAGCGGCAGTTTGTTGTAAAGAAAATCCTAGTCCAATAATGAATAGGGCCAGAAGAACGTAATAAAAAACTTGGGTGTCACCCTGTTCAGCGCCACTCACTGAAGGATACATGATTAAAGCTCCAAAAATTGAAATAATCAGACCGTAAATAATTCCTTTTTTATATCCCCAATTATTTAAAATATCTTTCTTAGAATAGCTAGACCATATAAATAAAATCAATGCACCAATAAAATAAGCTCCGTAAAAAGCAAATTCAACAAGCTGTGCCTGGAATTGATCAATTTTAAAATATGTTTTACAAAAGGGAATAAATACTCCGTTTGATGCACCAAAGAATCCCCAGAAGAAGAAAACGGTTATTAATGTGTATAAGGCCGAATTATTGTTGTGATTTTTCATGAATTTATTTAGGTTAGTTATAAGAGTCCTAAAGTAATAAAAAACAATTTTATTATTCGTTCCTCATTTTAAAGATTTTAACAAAATTGATTTTAACAAAAAGAATAAACTTGTAAATGCATTAAGAATTGAGATTAACCCAAGGCTAATTATTCACTTTGGAGCAGAAGTGAAAAGGAGGCAGAGAAGTTAAGAAAACATAATATATCAGATGGATAGACTACAAGAATTTTTTAAAAATTAAAGAAAAAGATCTAAATAATCATTAAATTCCTTCATTCGAGTTTCAAGGTATTCACCATCCTCGTAATTTATGATTACATCTACCAAGGATCTGTATCTTTCAATATCTGTATAAATATCTTCTGCATATCTATTTTTATTCGAATTGGAAATCGAACTGTAATAGAACAAATTCTCTTGATATTTCACAGCGATTTCATCAAAAATCTTTCTTGCTTTTTCTTTTTTATCAATTACGTAATAAGAATTAATCAGGGGTTCCACTAGAGTATAGTATCCAAATTCATTAACAGGCATTTTTGTCATACATAAATCTAAAATTATCTCAGCCTCTTCATTTCTATTTTCTAGAATTAATTGGTCAATAAGTCTGGAAATATTACCCCTGTAAGTAATACTGTTTTTCCTCGATTCAACATCATAATATATGTCAACTCCATCTTTCTTACCCCAACTCCAATTTTTAACCATAGATAACATTTTTTCAGAGTCAACCATACCCATTTGATATGGATTAGATTCGTCAACGGTTGTTTTTATCGGAACTAATTTGTAGCACATTCCATCTAATTGTAAGTAGTCCTTCATCCAGATATAATCTTCTTCTCCAAAAGCTCCACCGGTAAAATAAATTGGTCTTTCCCAATCATTTTGAGCAATTATATCAAGCATTATCAATCTGTTTTTATACAAGGCTTGAGATTTTATTTTTATAATAATCTCATCTTCAATTAAATCCAATTTTTCTTTATTTACAATATTATATTTAATAATATTTTCGGTATTTACAGGGATTTTAACGTTCTCGGTTGGTAAAAAATTAGCATTTAAATCTTGGCTTCTTAAACCAGAAATATCATAACCTTGTCTTTTTAAAATTTCCCCGTATTTGTATTCTTTATCGTCTTGTGTAATAAAATCTAAAAACACATCAACATCGATTGTATCTTGAGTAATTGCTTCTTTAATAATATAATCTCTTGTTCCATGTTTATATTTTTCGTGATTTAGACTAGAAGGTATTGGATTACTTTCATAGGCTTTTCTTTTCATTTGATCGATATACCAATCTGTACTTAGAAGACTTGTGTTTACGATTCTTACATCCGTTCTTATTCCTTCAATTTCTTGCGCATACCACAACGGAAATGTATCATTATCTCCAATGGTAAATAATATGGCATTTTCATCGCATGAGTTTAAGTAATTTACAGCCATTGAATAGGCGGTATATCTATTGCTTCTATCATGGTCATCCCAATTATTTAAGGCTAAATTCACCGGAACAATTGCCAAACACATTACTGAGGTTAGTACTGAGCTGTTTTTTAATTTAAATTTTTCAAGTAATAATGAGATGTAGTAGCATCCTAAGCCAATTATGATTGAAAAAACGTAGAAAGAACCAACAACTGAATAATCTCTTTCTCTTGGCTCAAACGGTCTAACATTTGTATAAACCTGAATTGCAACTCCTGTAAAAACAAAAAACACCAAAAGAATCCAGAAATATTCTTTATTCACATTATATAAGAAATACAAACCAATTAATCCCAAAAGCAGAGGTAAAAGATAATAAGTATTTCTCGCTTTATTATTTAAAACATCAGATGGAAGATTTTTTTGTGAAATACCCAAATTCCATTCATCGATAAAATTTATACCACTTATCCAATTCCCATTCAAATTCATTTTTCCTTGTATATCGTCCTGCCTTCCTGCAAAATTCCACATAAAATACCTTAAATACATATATCCAATTTGGTAGTCAAATAAATAATATAGGTTACTAAGTAAGGAGGGTTTTTGAATATCAAGGAATTGGCCGTATTGTTTTAAGAATTTTTCGAAATCCTCGTAATCAACTTCACCTGCGTCAATTCTATTTTGAAAATCATAAACAAAATCTTTAACTCCAGGCTCGTTAAAATATCTTGACTTTATTTTAAAATCTAAATATCCGGTATAGTTTAAGTAGTTTTTAGCATGTTCTGAACTCCACATTCTTGGTAAAATAGATGCATGTTCAGAATTATAATTTTGTATAGCGCCTTTATAATCATTGACAATTATGTATTTATTATTAGCCAAATCTTTTTCATATTTTGGATTATCGTCTTTGTAAGGAGTTTTTTTATCTAGACCAGAATATTGGTCCGTAAAAAGTGGTCCATAAAATAAATATGTTTTCGGATATTGTTCAAGGTTGTAATAAGCTAATAATTCTCTTGCATTTGACGGGTTATTTTCATTAACAACTACGTTTGCATTCGCTCTAATGGGAAGAATTAGCCAAGAGGAAAAACCGATAAAAATATATAAGAAACATAACGTTAATGTGTTAGCAGTAACTAGTTTTTTTCTAGAGGTGTAAACAATTCCATAGTAAAAACAAGATGCTAAAATTATAAATGCTGCTATTGATCCTGAGTTAAAGGGTAGGCCAAAATTATTGACAAATAACAACTCTATTGCACTGAAAAATTTCAGGGTGTTTGGTAGAATTAACTTAAAAATTCCCATTAAAATTAGAAGTCCAAAAATATTTGCAAGCAAAAACCCATAAACCTTATTTATTTTGAATCGATTTTGAATCGATTTTTGATTTTTAAAATAATAAATTAGAACTATAGCGGGAATTGTTAAAAGGCCCATAAAATGAACCCCAAACGATAAACCAATGACAAAGCAAATTAGTAGAAGCCATTTATTGCCTCTATCATGATGCATGTCTTTTTCCCATTTAAGCCCTAAATAAAATAAAATTGACATGATTAATGTAGCCATTGCATACACTTCAGCTTCAACAGCATTAAACCAGAAGCTATCAGTGAAAGAAAAACTCAATGCTCCAACCAGACCAGCTCCGCTTATCGCTAATTGTCTATTTATGCTGAGATTTTCAGTATCGGTTGTTATTTTTAGGAGAATTAATACAATGCTCCAGTACATAAATGCAATTGTAAGAGCACTACTAAATCCACTCATTAAATTCATTATAAAGCCTATATTTTCATTTCCAAAAGCAAAAAAAAGAGAAAATAGCACCAAGCATTTGATACAATGGAGCACCAGGGGGATGTCCAACTTGAAGTTTTGATGAAGTTGTAATGTATTCGCCTGTGTCCCAAAAGCTTACAGTTGGTTCGGCGGTTGAAAAATAAACAAAAAAAGTAATCAAAAAACAAACCCAGCCAAGGATTAAATTTACCTTATTAAAAGTGTCTGATTTCATATTTTTTTTTCAAATTTATTAATAAAAATTTCTACACAATAGTAAAAATCAAACATAATTAATGAAATTATGTTGCCGATATAAAATTTATTTTAAATTTGCATCCGCAATGGCCTATGGTGTAACTGGTAACACGTCTGGTTTTGGTCCAGAAGAGTCTAGGTTCGAGCCCTAGTAGGCCAACAAACTGCAAATATAGATTCAATAAATATTTTGTTGTATATTTGCACCACTGATTAATATTAAAAAATTAAGAGGGGACCTAAGAGTCCCCTCTTTTTATAAACTATGTTAAAAGAAAAAATTGATTTATTATTAACCGATTGTTTTGATCAAAGAAGTGATTTGTTTTTAATAGACTTTTCTCTCTCAGAAAATAATGAGATAAAAGTTGTAATTGACGGAGATAATGGTGTTAAGGTCGAAGATTGTATGTTTATTAGTAGGGCAATTGAGGGTAATTTAGACAGAGACGAAGTAGATTTTTCACTGGAAGTAGCATCTTGTGGTGCAACTTCACCTTTACTGGTTGCCAGACAATTTTCTAAGCATTGTGGAAGAACATTGTCTGTGAAGACCGATGAAGAAACTTACGAAGGTAAATTAACACTAGCCAATGACGAGTCAATTAATCTTGTTTGGAAGGAGAGACAACCTAAACCTGTTGGTAAAGGTAAAATTACAGTTGAAAGATCAATTGACATTGATTTTAAAAAAATTAAAGAAGCAAAAGTTAAAGTAAAATTTTAAAATATGGATAATCTAACGCTAATTGAATCATTTTCTGAGTTTAAAGATGATAAATTAATTGACAGAGTCACATTAATGGCAATTTTGGAGGAGGTCTTTAGATCTACTCTTAGAAGAAAATATGGTGATGATGAAAATTTTGATGTAATTATTAATCCTGACAAAGGAGATTTAGAAATTTGGAGAAATAGAATTGTTGTTGAGGATAATAAAGTCGAAGATGATAATATAGAAATAGCCCTTTCAGAAGCTAGAGAAATTGAACCTGACTTCGAAGTTGGTGAAGATGTTTCTGAAGAAGTTAAGCTAGTAGATCTTGGAAGGAGATCAATTTTAGCATTAAGACAAAATTTAACCGCAAAATTACATGAACATGATAATACAAATGTTTACAAAAAATTTAAAGAGCTAGAAGGAGAAATTTATACTGCTGAGGTACATCATATTAGACACAAGGCAATTATTTTACTTGACGATGAGGGTAACGAAATCATTATGCCAAAGGACAAGCAAATTCCCTCAGACTTTTTTAGAAAGGGAGATAACATTAGAGGTGTAATCGAGAGTGTAGAATTAATCGGTACAAAACCAGCAATTATATTATCGAGAACCTCTCCAATATTTTTAGAAAAATTATTTGAACAAGAAATTCCGGAGGTTTTTGACGGATTAATTTCGATTAAGAAAGTTGTTAGAATCCCAGGTGAAAAGGCGAAAGTTGCCGTTGACTCTTATGACGATAGAATTGATCCTGTGGGAGCATGTGTAGGAATGAAAGGTTCTAGAATTCATGGAATAGTTAGAGAGCTAGGAAATGAAAATATAGATGTTATTAACTACACTAATAATTTACAATTATTTATAACTAGAGCGCTTAACCCAGCTAGGGTAAATTCAATGAAAATTGATGAAGATAACAATAGGGTTGAGGTAATATTAAATCCTGAAGAGGTTAGTAAAGCTATTGGTCGAGGTGGACACAACATTAGACTAGCAGGTCAACTAACTGGTTATGAAATTGATGTTTTCAGAGAAGGTGCTGAAGAAGATGTAGAATTGACTGAGTTCTCCGATGAAATTGATTCTTGGATTATAGAGGAGCTTGCAAAAGCTGGTTTAGATACTGCAAAAAGTGTCCTCGAGCAAGACGCTACGGATTTAGTTAAGAGAACCGATTTAGAGGAAGAAACTATCAATGATGTTCTAAAAATATTAAAAGAGGAGTTTGAAGATTAAAAACTGACAATTATATGGCAGATACAATAAGATTAAATAAAGTACTAAGGGAATTAAATATTTCCATTGACAGAGTTGCAGAGTTTTTGGAGTCAAAAGGTCACACAATTGAAAAAAGACCAACAACCAAAATTTCTACAGATTTGTATAACTTATTGTGTGATGAGTTTCAAATTGATGCCGATAAAAAAATTGCTTCGAAAGAAGCTGTTGAAGCAAAAAATAAGGAGAAAGAAGAGATTAGAGAAAAACAGGAAAAAGAACAAAAATCCCCTGTAGCTAGCGCAAGCGAGGTGATTAAAGCTTCCTCAAAGGTTGTTCAGTTCAAAAAAGTAGGAAAAATCGACCTTGAACCTAAGAAAGAAATTACGGTTGAAAAAACCATTCCTGTTAAAAAGGAAGATGCCCCCAAAATAGCTGAAAAGCCTGTCGAAGACCAAGAGAAAACTAATACTGACTCTTCCAAAAAAGATAATTATAAAAAGTTGACTGGCCTGAAAGCTACAGGTGAAAAAATTGATCTTAACCAATTTAAAAAACCTGAAAGTGATTCGTCTTCAACAAAATCCAAAAAGAAAAGAAGAAGAATAGTATCTAATAAAGGAAGTGCACCACAAAACAACTCTGGAAATTCTAAATTTAAACCAAAAGCAAGACCAAGCAGAACTACCAAAGAAGAGCCTAGTGAAGAAGAGGTTCAAAGACAAATAAAGGAAACACTTGAGAAGCTTCAAGGCAAATCATCAAAGGGGAAAGCAGCTAAATACAGAAAAGATAAAAGAGATCAACATAAGCAGAAAACGGAAGAAGAATTAGCAGCTCAAGAACAAGAAAGTAAAATACTAAAAGTTACAGAATTTGTAACCGCCAATGAAATTGCAACAATGATGGACGTTTCTACAACCGAAATTATTTCCGCGTGTATGACATTGGGGATGATGGTTACCCTGAATCAAAGATTAGATGCTGAAACTTTATCGATAGTAGCAGAAGAATTTGGATATAAGGTTGAGTTTGTAACTGCAGAAATTGAGGAAGAGAAAGAAGAAGTTGAAGATGCTCCTGAAGATATGCTGCAAAGACCTCCAATTGTTACTGTTATGGGACATGTCGATCACGGAAAAACTTCCCTTTTGGATTACATCAGAAAAGAAAATGTTATCGCTGGTGAATCTGGAGGTATAACTCAGCATATTGGTGCATACGGAGTTGAATTACAAGATGGTCAAAAAATAACTTTTCTAGATACACCAGGCCACGAGGCATTTACAGCGATGAGAGCTAGAGGTGCACAGGTTACAGATCTCGTTATCATTGTTGTAGCAGCAGACGATGACATTATGCCACAAACCAAAGAGGCAATTTCTCACGCTCAGGCGGCATCAGTTCCAATTGTATTTGCGATTAATAAGATAGATAAACCAAATTCAAATCCAGACAAAATTAAGGAAGGCCTTTCTAAAATGAATTTATTAGTTGAAGATTGGGGCGGTAAGATTCAGTCTCACGATATATCTGCTTTAAAAGGTGATGGAGTTAATGAGCTTCTTGAAAAGGTTTTGTTAGAAGCTGAGCTTTTAGAGTTAAAAGCCAATCCAAATAAGGATGCTGTTGGTAGTGTGGTTGAAGCTTTCTTAGATAAGGGAAGAGGTTATGTTTCAACTATACTTGTACAGGCTGGTACCCTAAAAGTTGGAGATTTCGTTTTAGCTGGTAAAACAAGTGGTAAGGTTAAGGCTATGCATGATGAGAGAGGAAACGAAATTAAAGAAGCTGGGCCATCAACCCCTATATCTATTTTAGGTTTAGATGGTGCTCCTCAGGCCGGAGATAAGTTTTCTGTATACTCTGATGAAAGAGAAGCAAAACAAATTGCAACGAAAAGAAATCAACTGCAGAGAGAACAGTCAGTTAGGACTCAAAAACACATTACTCTTGATGAAATTGGTAGAAGAATTGCTTTAGGAGAATTTAAAGAGCTTAATATTATTTTGAAAGGTGATGTTGACGGGTCTGTTGAAGCATTAACTGATTCTTTACAAAAACTTTCAACTGAAGAAATTCAGGTAAATATTATTCATAAAGCGGTTGGTGCAATTACAGAAAGTGATGTTCTGTTAGCATCTGCTTCTGATGCGATTGTTGTTGGATTTAATGTTAGGCCGATGGGTAATGCAAGACAAATTGCAGATAAAGAACAAATTGATATCAGGACTTACTCCATTATTTATGCAGCTATAAATGATGTAAAAGATGCAATGGAAGGAATGTTATCGCCTGATTTTGAAGAAGAAATTACAGGTCTCTGCGAGGTAAGAGAAACATTTAAAATTTCAAAAATTGGAACGATTGCCGGTTGTATGGTTACTAAAGGTAAAATTGTTCGAAACTCAGAGATCAGACTAATAAGAGAAGGTGTTGTAATTTACACAGGCTCTCTTTCTTCGCTAAAAAGATTTAAGGATGATGCGAAAGAGGTTACAAAAGGTTATGATTGTGGGTTACAAATCAAAGACTACAAAGACATTAGAGTTGGAGATGAAGTTGAAGGATTTGTTAACGTTGCGGTGAAGAAGAAAATTTAATTATTAATTTCTTCCTCATTCTCTTCTTCAATTTCTAACTCGTAATATTCAGGTCTAAAGATAAAAGCACTTTTGTATTTTTTTCGAATTTTTAAAAGATATTTATCAGCTTCAATCTGTGTGAAAAAATTTCCAACCCAAACTTTATAATTGGGTGTTTCGTAAATCATTTTTGCAGACGTATCATTAAAGGTTTCAATATATTCAGCCTTGATTGTTTCAGCCTGATTTCTATCGCCATTATAAATCTGTATTTTTAAATTTTGAATCTTTTTATTGAGTTCTTTTTTTATTTGAATTATTTTTTCAAGTTTTTCACTCTTGTTAATTTTGATTTCACCAATTTGAGAAAATCCATAGCTAAATGTCAAGATCATTATGAGTATTAAGATGTTATTTTTTTTTATCAAAATTTGAAATTTTTATCGCCTTAAAATTATACTAATTGATATAAATTATTTTTTTTTATTTAGAATGAATATAAATTAGTATTTTACGTTTAATATTAGCGAATTTATGAATAAAAAAAACATTTTAGATGTTATTTTTGTGCTTGATTTTTAACGGGCTATTTTTGAATGGATTCAAAAAAACTTAGAAGACAATTTTCAATACCAAAGTCTAACCGACCCACTACCCAAAACTATAAAATATTTGGACTGTTCTTCCTCGCGCTATTTTTTGCTTCAACTATAACTTTTTTTGCTCAGGACGGTGACCCAGTTGCTGGTAAATCTTTATTCAATACGAATTGTGCTTCATGTCATAAGTTAGACAGAAAAATGACGGGACCTGCCCTAAGAAATGTTGAAGCCAGATTATTGGAAGACGAAGGATTAGACCGACAATGGTTATACACTTGGATCAGAAATAGTTCAGCATTAATTAAGTCTGGTGATGCTTATGCCAACAAAATTTATGAAGAGTATAACAAGTCTGCAATGACTGCATATCCGCAGCTTACAGACACAGACATAGATAATATTTTAGCCTATACAGCTCAGGAAAAAGTAGTGCCTGTAGTCCCTGTGGCAGCTACACAAGTGGCTACAGGATCATCAAATGATCTCGGGCTTTCTGATCAGATTATTTTAGGTGTATTTACTATTTTATTTCTCTTACTTAGCATCGGACTAGTACTCGTTACCAAGACCTTAAAAAATCTTGCAAGTTTAAAAGGGGTTAAATTTGAAGAAAAGAAAAAAGGTAAGCCGATTTGGAAGGCTTATTTAGAAAATCAATTCTTATTGTTATGTACAGCAGTTTTATTTTTACTTTCGAGTGCATATGGAGCTTATGGTTACTTTATGCAAGTTGGTGTAAATCAAGGATATATGCCTGTTCAGCCAATTCATTATTCTCATAAAATCCACTCTGGAGATAATAAAATTGATTGTAATTATTGTCATTCATCTGCTAGAGTTAGTAAACATTCAGGAATACCATCTTTGAATATTTGTATGAATTGTCACAAAAGTATTTATGAGTATAACGGTGAAACAACCGAGGAATATTCAAAAGAGTTTTATGACGGAGAAATAAAAAAATTATACAAAGCTGTTGGTTGGGACGATGAAGCTCAAGAATACACGGGAGAAACATATCCTGTTAAGTGGGTCAGAATACATAATCTACCAGACTTTGCGTATTTTAATCACTCACAACACGTTTCGGTTGCTGGTATCGAGTGTCAAACTTGTCATGGCCCCGTTGAAGAAATGGAAATTATGTATCAGCATTCGCCTTTAACAATGGGCTGGTGTATAAATTGCCACAGAGAAACAAATGTAAAGATCAAAGACAATGAATATTATGACAGAATCCATAAAGAATTATCAAAGAAATATGGGGTTGAAGAATTAACTGCTGCTCAAATGGGCGGTTTAGAATGCGGAAAATGTCATTATTAATATAGATTAAATTTAGATATGTCTAACAACAAAAAATACTGGAAAAATTTAGCAGAATTAAATTCTGATAATAATGAGGTATTTGATAAACTACAAAATAAAGAGTTTGTTGAAGAACTTCCGGTAGATGAGTTTTTGTCTGATAAAGATAATCTTGCTGACAGTTCAACCACGAGACGAGACTTTCTAAAATATATTGGATTTAGTACTGCAGCGGCAACATTAGCTGCCTGCGAAGGACCTGTGGTAAAGTCTATACCTTACGTTGTTCAGCCTAAAGAAATTATTCCTGGTGTTGCCAACTTTTATGCGACAACTATTGGGAACGGTTATGACTTCGCCAATATCCTGATAAAAAACAGAGAAGGAAGACCAATCAAAGTAGAGAAAAATAAATTAGCTCCAGATTCAATGGCCGCTAATGCTAGAGTTCATGCATCAATTTTAGATCTTTATGATAATGCAAGACTTGCTCAACCAACTAAGGACAATATGCCAATTTCGTGGTTTGGATTCGAGTATGAAACCAAATCAAAATTGGAAGAAATCTCAAAGTCTTCAAAAGAAATTGTATTATTAACTCAAACCTTAGCTAGCCCCTCATCGTTAAAACTAATTAATGATTTTAAGTCGAAGTATAATAATGTAAGACATGTAGTTTTTGATGCGATTTCTGAATCCAAAGCACTTGATGCTTTTGAATCTAGATACGGAGTTCGAGGTTTGGCAAATTATGACTTTTCAGAATCTGAACTAATAGTTTCTATCGCTGCAGACTTTTTAGGTGATTGGCAGGGTGGAGGTTTTGATTGTTCCTACGCAAAGGGAAGAATTCCCAAGAACGGAAAAATGTCAAGACATATTCAGTTTGAGTCCAATATGACCCTTTCAGGGGCAAACGCAGATTTAAGAGTACCTCTTAAAATTGAAGAACAAAAGCTGGTATTATTAGAATTACACAAAGTTTTTTTAGGTTCAAAAAAACTTAGTATAAAGTCAGACTTAAAACTTTCAGATAAGATTTCAAATATAGTTAATCAAACTATTAAAGAGATAAAATCAGCAAAAGATGGCGCAGTAATTATCACAGGAATAAAAGATGAGATGTATCAATCTCTTGTTCTTGAGATAAACGAAAAAATCAACAGTAAATCATATTTACCTCAAAAATCAATATTCAAGAGAAACGGTAAAGATGAAGATGTTAATGATCTGATAAAAAGAATGTCTGATGGTCAGGTGGGTGCATTAATTATGTCTGGGGTTAACCCTTTATATACGCTTTCCAGTTCACAAGAATTTCTTGACGGTTTACAAAAGGTGGATATGTCAATATGTTTTTCAACAAAGAGTGATGAAACTGCTTCAAAAACTAATTATGTTGCCGCATCAAATCATTATTTAGAATCCTGGGGCGATTTCGAGTTGACATATAAAGACTATTCTTTAACCCAACCTGTCATAAAAACATTATTTGACACTAAACAATTCGAAGAGTTGTTATTAAAATGGACAGATAATAAATCATCTTTGCATGATTATATAAAAACCAATTGGATAGAAAACATATTAAAGACCTCTTCTTGGAAAAAAGCATTACATGATGGAGTTTTTGAAATGAAATCTAACAAGATTTCCAAAAGCAGATTTATTTCAAAAGCAGATCCTTTTAATCATTATGCCAAGGTTTTTAAAATTGAGGTTCAGGATTCAAAAAAATTCGAATTAAATCTATATCCAAAAACCGGAATGGGTGACGGGCAGCATGCAAATAATCCTTGGCTTCAAGAGTTCCCTGATCCCCTAACAAGAGCAACTTGGGACAATTATTTAACCATTTCTGAGCATGACGCGAAAGAACTTGGTTTATTATTAGAACCAAGTACTTTTTTCAATCAGTCAAGAAATGATGCTAACGGAGGGCTAAACGGAAAATATGCTATTGTTAAAATAGGAGAAAAAACAATCAAAGCACCGGCTATTATTCAGCCTGGACAGGCTAGAGGTACTGTTGGTTTAGCATTTGGTTACGGAAGAACTAAAGGTGTTAAAAATGAAATGATGACCGGGGTTAACGCCTATAATCTATATTTGGATTTTAATCCTGTTCAACAAGTTGAAATAATATCAACTGAAGAAATTCATGAATTTGCATGTATTCAGCTTCAAAACACTTTGATGGGTAGAGGAGATATAATTAAAGAAACTAGTTTAGAAGTATTTAATACAGAAAGTGCTGAAATATGGAATAACCAAGTTATGGTTTCATTGAATCATATTGAAACGCCTGTCTCTTCACCAGATGTTGATTTGTGGCAAGAGTTTGACAGGTCAATTGGCCACCATTTTAATCTTTCTATTGATTTAAATGCTTGTACAGGATGTGGTGCATGTGTCATCGCTTGTCATGCCGAAAATAATGTACCAGTTGTAGGAAAGACTGAAATTAGAAAAAGTCGAGATATGCATTGGCTAAGAATTGATAGGTACTATTCATCTGAGGATTCGTTCTATGGTGATGATCTAAAGAAAGATAATATAAGTGGGCTAGGTAGTTCTTTATCTTCTTTTGGTGAATTAGAAAATCCATCAGAAAATCCGCAGGTCGCCTTTCAACCCATTATGTGTCAGCATTGCAATCACGCACCTTGTGAAACCGTATGTCCAGTTGCTGCTACAAGTCACGGTAGACAGGGTCAGAATCATATGGCATATAACAGATGTGTAGGAACAAGATATTGTGCTAATAATTGCCCTTATAAAGTTAGAAGATTTAATTGGTTCTTGTATAACGGAAATGACGAATTTGATTACCACATGAATAATGACTTAGGCAGAATGGTAATTAATCCTGATGTTACTGTTCGATCAAGAGGAGTTATGGAAAAATGCTCATTTTGTATTCAAAATACTCAAGCAGTGATATTAAAGGCTAAGCTTGAAGGAAGACCTGTAGCAAAAGGAGAGTTTAACGATACCTGTGCTTGCGCTTCAGCTTGTTCAAGTGGAGCAATGAGGTTTGGAGATATAAATGAAGAAGGTAGTGAAATTGCAAGATTAAAAGATAATGAAAGAGCTTATCATTTGCTTGATGCAGTTGGTACAAAACCAAATGTTGTCTATCAGGTAAAAGTGAGAAATACTAAAAATAAAGTATAGATATTAATTATGGGATCCCATTACGAAGCACCAATTAGAAGACCTTTAGTCGCTGGAGAAAAATCCTACCACGATGTAACGGTTGATATTGCAAAGCCTATCGAAACCCGAGCAAATAAGCAATGGTGGATTGTTTTTTCTATATCCTTGACCATGTTTTTGTGGGGCCTTGGTTGTATTATTTATACAGTTTCAACGGGTATAGGAGTATGGGGATTAAATAAAACTGTAGGATGGGCCTGGGATATTACAAACTTTGTCTGGTGGGTAGGAATTGGCCACGCAGGTACTTTAATTTCTGCCGTTCTGTTACTATTTAGGCAAAAATGGAGAATGGCGATTAATAGATCTGCTGAGGCAATGACAATATTTTCGGTTATTCAAGCTGGATTATTTCCCATTATTCACATGGGTAGACCATGGCTAGCATACTGGATGCTGCCTATCCCAAACGGTTTTGGTTCTCTTTGGGTTAACTTTAATTCACCACTTTTATGGGATGTATTTGCAATATCCACATATTTGTCAGTTTCACTAGTTTTTTGGTGGACTGGGTTACTACCTGATTTTGCCATGATAAGAGATAGAGCTGTAAAGCCTTTTCAAAAAAGAATTTATAGTATTCTTAGTTTTGGTTGGTCAGGACGCGCAAAAGATTGGCAGAGATTTGAAGAGGTGTCGTTAGTTCTTGCAGGGCTTGCTACTCCTTTAGTATTATCTGTACATACAATTGTATCATTTGATTTTGCCACATCGGTTATTCCAGGATGGCATACTACAATATTTCCTCCTTACTTTGTTGCAGGAGCAATTTTTTCTGGTTTTGCAATGGTAAATACCTTGCTAATAATAATGAGAAAAGTTTGTGATTTAGAAGAGTATATAACACTCCAACATATCGAATTAATGAATATCGTTATAATGATTACTGGCTCAATAGTCGGTGTTGCCTACATTACAGAATTATTTATTGCTTGGTATTCAGGGGTTGAATACGAACAGTATGCTTTTTTAAATAGAGCTACTGGACCCTATGCATGGGCTTATTGGGCAATGATGAGCTGTAATGTTTTTTCTCCTCAGTTTATGTGGTTTAAAAAATTAAGAACAAGTATTATGTTTTCATTTTTTATATCAATCGTTGTTAATATTGGAATGTGGTTTGAAAGGTTTGTTATTATTGTAACATCTTTACATAGAGATTATTTACCTTCATCATGGACTATGTTTTCTCCTACATTTATTGATATAAGTATTTTTATCGGGACAATTGGATTTTTCTTTGTCCTATTCTTATTATATGCCAGAACTTTTCCTGTAATTGCACAGGCTGAAGTAAAAACAATTCTCAAAAGTTCTGGAGAAAAGTATAAGAAGCTTAGAGACAGTGGCAAATCCTTGGTAGGTACTGGTGCTGATGCAAGGACGTCAAAAATTAAAAAAATTAAGAAGTAATATGGGATCAATAAAAACATTTCATGCTTTATACAACGATGATGATGTATTGCTTTCTGCTGTAAAGAAGATAAAGGAAAAGCATTATGATATTGAGGAGATTTATACTCCATTTCCTGTTCACGGATTAGATAAGGTTATGGGACTAGAACCTACTAGAATAGCTATTGCCGCCTTTATTTATGGATGTATCGGTATAACGGTTGCCACATTGATGATGAACTATATCATGATTGTTGACTGGCCTCAAAATATTGGAGGAAAACCTAGTTTTAGTTATTTAGAGAATATGCCTGCTTTTGTTCCAATTATGTTTGAAATGACTGTTTTTCATGCTGCCCATCTTATGGTTATAACATTTTATTTGAGAAGTAGAATGTGGCCTTTAAAAGAAGCAGAAAACCCAGACCCAAGAACCACAGATGACCATTTCTTAATTGAGATAATCACTGATAAACCTGTCGCGGCACTTAAGAAGCTTTTAAAGGATTCTGGAGCTGTGGAGATTAACGAAGTAAAAAGTAAAGATCATTAGGATGAAATTTAATATTAAAATATTATTTCTAATTACCGTTTTAATTCACTCATGCTGGAGTGATAAAGGAGCTCCTAACTATGAGTATATGCCTAATATGTATAAGTCTTTAAGTTATGAATCATATACTGAGAATAATTTATTTGAAGACAACTTATCAGCTAGGCTACCCGTAGAGGGAACAATTCCAAGAGGCTATTCATTATACGAATATGAAGATACAAATGAAGGATATGAAACGGCAAAAATTGATTTAAATAATCCATACAAATTTAATGAACAGGATATGCTTAAGGCAAAAGAGCTATACACTGTATATTGTGGGGTTTGTCATGGAACGAAGGGCGCAGGTCAGGGAATTTTGGTGAAAAGAGAAAAAATTCTTGGTATTCCTAGTTATGCTGACCAAGGTAGAGCGATTACTTCAGGAAGTACCTACCATGTCATATATTATGGTAAAAACACAATGGGATCTTATGCAAATCAATTGAATGAAAAAGAAAGATGGATGGTAACAAGTTACGTGATGAAATTAAAATCAGAATTAAGTAAATAGAACTAATTATGTATATTTTATCAAACAGATTAAAAATATTTTCTATATCATTGATAATTATAGGTTCATTGGGTTGGTTCTATTCTTATTCAACTTCTCATTTGACTCTTGATCAGGTCAAGGAGCTTTTAGCTGAAGAACAACATCATGGTTCTCATTCTGATATAAATCACTCTATGGAAACTTCAAATGAAGAACATCACAACTCTGATGTGCATCATCAAGGAGATCACAATGGACACGATGATGTGGCGCATGGACACGAGGATGAGCATGCTGAACATGTATTGCATCAAATTCACAATAGGCCATACGCTGCTTTGTACGTAGCTGCATTTTTCTTTATGATGATATCCCTGGGGGTTTTAGCTTTTTATGCAATTCAATACGCATCACAAGCAGGGTGGTCACCTGTCCTCTTCCGAGTCATGGAAGCAATTACATATTATTTGCTCCCTGGAGCTTTGATTGTATTATTAATAGCTTTTGTTGGGGATAAACATATATTTATTTGGATGGATCCAGAAGTTGTTGCTCACGATGAAATTATTCAAGGAAAAGAGAGTTGGCTTAATAAAACTTCGTTTTTAATCAGAGGGTTTATATATATAGGCGGATGGTCATTATATAGATATTTCTCAAGAAAATTTTCAATTGCACAAGATTCAGCAAATGATAATAAAAACTTTAAAAGAAACTTTCAGATTTCCGCAGGTTTCTTGGTTTTCTTTATGTACACAGAATCCATGATGTCTTGGGATTGGATAATGAGTGTCGATCCTCACTGGTTTAGTACCTTATTTGGGTGGTATGTTTTTGCAAGTATGGCGGTTAGCGGAATCACTGTTATTGCTCTTATCACTATTTACTTAAAATCTAAGGGCTTATTAGAATATGTCAATGATAGTCATTTACATGATTTAGCAAAATTTATGTTTGGTTTTAGTGTGTTTTGGGCATATTTATGGTTCTCTCAGTTTATGCTTATTTGGTATGCTAACATACCTGAGGAAGTAACTTATTTTGTTACCAGAATTGAAATGTATCCAATTCCGTTTTTTACAATGTTTGCTTTAAACTTTCTTTTTCCCTTCTTAGTTTTAATGAACAGCGATTACAAGAGAGTTCCTATTTTTATTGTAATGGCTGGAATAATAATATTGATAGGCCACTACATGGATGTTTATATGATGATTATGCCTGCTACGGTTGTTGATAGATATGGATTTGGAATTGCTGAATTTAGTTCCATATTAATATTTTTAGGCTTATTTTTGCTAATTGTTTTTTATGCGTTATCAAAGGAAGAATTGTTGGCGAAAAGAAACCCATTAATTAAAGAAAGTGAAAACTTTCACTATTAAATTTTGAACGGATAGTATGACGACATTATTTATTATACTGATTTTAATATTTATAACAATTGCCATATGGCAAATGATTAAGATTTTTGATTTATCAAAAGCTATTTCGGGAATAAAAATTGATAATTCACAAATTGCAAACGATGAGGATAATAAAATACAGGCAAAATTAATGCTTGGATTTTTAGCATTCATTTATGCAATTACTATTTTTTCTCTAGTCAAATATGGGAAGTTTCCGTTAATTTCTAATGCTGCCTCTGAACACGGAGAACAAATTGATACTCTGATGATTTGGACTATGATTTTAATCTTCATTGTTCAAACCATAACTCAATTTCTTCTTTACTACTTTGCTTACAAGTACAAAGGTAAAAAAAATGCCAGAGCCTTATTTTACACTGATAATCATAAGCTTGAGCTATTGTGGACAGTAATTCCTGCGATTGTTTTAACAGGTTTTATTACCTATGGTTTATTAACCTGGTCTGATGTTATGAATATGCAAAAAGATAACGATCCAATGGTTGTAGAATTATATGCTCAGCAGTTTAATTGGAAAGCGAGATATGCAGGAGAGGACAACGTGTTGGGTAAATCAAACGTAAGATTAATTGACATCGATCGGGCTAATATATTGGGAGTTGACGAAAATGATATCTATGCAGCAGATGATGTTATTACTACAGAATTACACCTTCCAGTTGACCGACCAGTTTTATTTGTTATGAGGTCACAAGACGTGTTGCATTCTGCTTATATGCCTCATTTTAGAGCTCAAATGAATTGTGTGCCTGGTATGGTTACAAAATTTGCCTTTACACCTACTGTAACCACTGAAGAAATGAGAGAAAACCCATCAATGATAGATAAGGTTATTAATATAAATAATATTAGAGAAGATAGGAGTAAGGAGCTTGCAATTCAAGGTGAAGAACCTCTTGACCCTTATGAATTTGATTATTTACTTTTATGTAATAAGATTTGCGGAAAATCTCATTACAATATGCAAATGAAAATTATTGTTGAGACTCAAGATGAGTTTGATAGCTGGTATAATCAACAGACTGTTTTTAAAAATTCATTAATTGTACAAAACTAAGACAATGGCAGAATATATAGAATTTGATAAAGATCATCACGCACACCATCACAAAGAAACTTTTATAACTAAATATATATTTAGTCAAGATCATAAGATGATTGCTAAACAATACCTTTTTACTGGTGTTTTTTTCATGGGTATTATAGGGATTTTAATGTCAATATTAATGAGAATGCAAATTGCATGGCCTGAACAACCAAATATAATTTTTGATTTTTTACTCGGTAAATGGGCTCCTGAAGGTGTTATGGACGCAGATATTTATTTAGCTCTTGTTACAATGCACGGAACCATAATGGTTTTCTTTGTTTTAACCGCTGGGTTAAGTGGAACATTTAGTAATCTTCTAATTCCGCTTCAGCTTGGAGCCCGAGATATGGCTTCTGGATTTTTAAATATGGTAGCATATTGGTTGTTTTTTGTATCAACCGTATTAATGGTATGCTCGATTTTTGTAGAGGCTGGGCCTGCCGCTGCCGGATGGACAATTTATCCACCACTAAGTGCTTTAGAACTGGCTCAACCCGGTTCCGGTTTAGGAATGACTTTATGGTTAGTTTCAATGGCATTTTTTATTGCATCTTCTTTGTTGGGTTCATTAAATTATATAGTAACAGTTCTAAATTTAAGAACCAAAGGCATGTCTCTTACCAGAATGCCGCTAACAATATGGGCATTTTTTGTAACTGCCATCATTGGAGTAATTTCATTTCCAGTATTACTTTCAGCTGCTTTACTTTTAATTATGGACAGAAGTTTTGGAACTTCATTCTTCTTATCTGATATTTTCATTCAAGGGGAAGTTTTACATTATCAAGGAGGTTCCCCGGTATTATTTGAACATTTATTTTGGTTTTTAGGACACCCAGAAGTATACATTGTTTTATTACCTGCCCTTGGTATAGCTTCTGAAGTTATATCAACCCATTCCAGAAAACCCATTTTTGGATACAAAGCAATGATTATATCTATCCTTGCAATTGCATTTTTATCTACAATTGTTTGGGGACATCACATGTTTGTAACAGGTATGAATCCTTTTTTAGGTTCCGTATTCACTTTTACAACCCTTTTAATTGCCATTCCGTCCGCCGTTAAAGCATTTAATTATATTACAACATTATGGAAAGGTAATATTCAATTTAACCCTCCAATGCTTTTTGCAATTGGGTTTGTTTCAACATTTATTACTGGTGGATTAACGGGTATAATTTTGGGAGATAGTGCTCTAGATATTAACGTACACGATACATATTTTGTAGTTGCTCACTTTCATTTAGTTATGGGAATATCAGCACTATACGGAATGTTAGCAGGTATGTATCATTGGTTCCCTATCATGTTTGGAAAAATGATGAATAAAAATTTAGGTTATGTGCATTTTTGGGTAACTGCAATTTCTGCATATGGTGTCTTTTTCCCAATGCATTTTATTGGAATGGCTGGTCTTCCTAGAAGATATTATACAAATTCTAATTTCCCTTTATTTGACGATTTGGCCGATACAAATCAGATTATTACAATGTTTGCTATAATGGGAGCATCTGTTCAGCTTGTATTTTTATACAACTTTATTTACAGTATGTTTTATGGAAAAAAAGC
The DNA here is from genome assembly GCA_902509675.1 of uncultured Bacteroidota bacterium. GTDB lineage: Bacteria > Bacteroidota > Bacteroidia > Flavobacteriales > Flavobacteriaceae > MED-G13. The sequence goes on from CABWYN010000003.1 coordinate 60,354, forward strand.
TCCGCAAAATCCTTGGAAATCCACGACACTTGAGTGGACAGCTTCTCAAAAACATATTCACGGAAATTGGCAAGGAAACATACCAGAGGTTCATAGATGGCCTTATGATTACAGTAAGCCTGGATACAAAGAGGATTTTGTACCTCAGCATATTCCACTCAAAAAAGGAGAAGAAGAATATTAATTAATTATAAAGAAAAAGCCTTTCCATTTAGAAAGGCTTTTTCTTTATATTTGTTTTATATGAATGAGAATTTAGATCCCTCACCTGAAAATCTATCCGAAAAAGAAATAGAGCTTGAAATTAATTTAAGACCCTTATCATTTGATGATTTCCAGGGTCAGGATCATGTTATAGAAAATTTAAAGGTTTTTGTTGAGGCTGCCAACCAAAGAGGAGAAGCTTTAGATCATACATTATTTCATGGGCCCCCAGGATTAGGAAAAACTACCCTAGCCAATATTTTAGCTAAAGAGTTGGAAGCTGATATTAAAGTTACTTCAGGCCCTGTTCTTGACAAACCTGCTGATCTTGCCGGATTACTCACAAATTTACAGGATCGTGATGTCTTGTTTATTGACGAAATTCACAGATTGAGCCCCATAGTTGAAGAGTATCTATATTCCGCGATGGAGGATTATAAGATAGATATTATGATTGAATCTGGACCGAATGCCCGTTCTGTTGAATTAAATCTTAATCCATTTACTCTGGTTGGTGCAACAACTAGATCTGGACTTTTGACAGCTCCAATGCGTGCAAGATTTGGGATAACTAATAGACTTAAGTATTACAATACTGAACTTCTTTCTACCATTGTTCAAAGAAGTGCAAAAATTTTAAATGTTGAGATTTCTATGGAAGCTGCAATAGAAATAGCGGGAAGAAGTCGAGGTACTCCAAGAATTGCAAATTCACTTTTGAGGAGAGTTAGAGATTTTGCGCAGATAAAAGGTAATGGAAATATAGATATTAGTATAACTAAGTCAAGTTTAAAGGCATTGAATGTTGATATTAGTGGTCTTGACGAAATGGATAATAAAATTCTTACAACAATAATTGATAAATTCGGTGGTGGGCCAGTTGGAATAACCACTCTGTCAACAGCTGTAAGTGAAAATCCGGAAACTATTGAAGAGGTGTATGAACCCTTCCTGATTCAACAGGGTTTTATTATGAGAACCCCAAGAGGAAGAGAGGCCACAGAACTTGCCTATAAACACCTTAATAAAGAATTTAAGCCCTCCCAAAAGGGTTTGTTCTGATTTTTCTTTACGAATTACTCATTATTAAGCGAATTATTTATCAAAGAAATTAGTATTTTGGTGAAGAATATTTTTTAATTAATTAAGTATAAATGATAACACACATTAAAGGTCGATTATCTGAAAAATCACCCACCAATGTTGTAATTGAGACTAACGGAATTGGATATTGGGTTAATATTTCACTAACCACATTTTCTCAAATTCCGGATCAGGAAAATATTAAGTTGTTTACTCATTTACAAATCAAAGAGGATTCACATTCATTGTATGGATTTTATACAATAAAAGAAAGAGAGATTTTCAGATTATTAATTTCCGTTAGTGGCGTCGGTACAAGCACAGCCAGAACAATGCTTTCATCATTATCTCCTGATCAGGTGATTGATGCTATTTCGTCTAATAATGTTTCTTTGGTTCAATCAGTAAAAGGAATTGGAAGTAAAACTGCACAACGATTAATAATCGAATTAAGAGATAAAGTATTAAAACTTTATGATATTGACGAAGCAAATATAATTTCAAACAATACTACAAGAGATGAAGCGTTATCTGCTTTAGAAGTTCTCGGGATTAATAAAAGATCTTCCGAAAGAATAGTAGACAAAATTGTTAAGGATAATTTGGATATTACTGTAGAGGAGATAATCAAAGAGACTTTGAAAAATATTTAATTTATTTAATGCGGGCTAATTTAAAATTTAATTTTTTTTTATTCATTTTTCTTCTCTTTTCTGGAATTATCCAAATCTATGGTCAGCGAGTTGAATCTGATATAGGTCAAATTGATTTCCCTGACCCACCAAGTTATATCGAAAATTATCTTTACGATCCAGCTAGTGATCTATATTATTTTAATACAAAAGTTGGAGAATACGATATTAATTATCCTATTATTTTAACTCCTGAAGAGTATCAAGAATTAATTTTAAAGGAAGATCTAAAAGATTATTACAAAGAAAAAATTGACGCTGAAGACGGAAAAAAAGAAGGGTCAGAAAATGCACAAAAAAATCTTATTCCTGAAATATATGTTAACTCTAAATTATTTCAATCCATTTTTGGAGGGAATACAATAGAGGTGATCCCTCAGGGATCCCTTGAGGTTGATTTAGGCGTATTATATACAAAACAAGATAACCCTTCTTTTTCACCAAGAAACAGAAGTAATCTTACTTTCGATTTTGATCAAAGGATTGGATTAAGTTTGTTAGGTAAAGTGGGAACCAGAGTTCAAGTAAATGCCAACTTTGATACTCAGTCATCATTTGATTTTCAAAACCTTTTAAAGTTAGAATTTGAGCCAACCGAAGATGATATTATTCAGAAAATTGAGATAGGTAATGTTAGTATGCCTCTAAGTAGCTCTTTGATTTCCGGAGCACAAAGTCTTTTTGGAGTCAAAACAGAGCTAAAATTTGGTAAAACTAGTATTAAGGCAATTTTTTCTGAGCAGAAGTCCGAATCAAGATCAGTAGTATCAGAGGGCGGAGGTACTGTGCAAGAATTTGAATTTAGAGCATTAGATTATGACGAGAACAGACATTTTTTCTTAAGTCATTTTTTTAGAAATAAGTACGATCAATCCCTTGAAAACTATCCTTATATAAACTCTAACGTCCAGATTACAAGAGCTGAAGTCTGGGTCACTAACAGGACGAATCAGTTAAACGATGTTAGAAATATATTAGCATTCCAAGATTTAGGTGAATCCGATAATGTTTCGTCAGTTGTAAATATTCTTTCTCCTTCTAATTCTTATCCAGACAATTCAAATAATGCGCTTGATCCAACATCTATAGGAGATGCTGGTTCACAATTAACAAGTCTGGTCAGAGATATAGCGTCTGTTCAGCAAGGAATTTTAGTCCCTAATACCAACGAAGGAATTGATTACGGAAAACTAGAAAATGCAAAAAAACTAAGAGAAAATATTGATTATGAAATCCATCCTCAATTAGGTTATATTTCATTAACTCAAAAACTAGAAAATGATGAAATTCTAGCTGTGGCTTTTCAATATACTGTAGGCGATCAGGTTTTTCAGGTTGGAGAATTTGCAAATGACGGTGTCCAAGCTACAGAGGTTACTTTTAACGGTGAAAGTCCAATTGTAAACTCAAATAATTTAATATTGAAATTATTAAAGAGTACGGTTACAAGTGTTGACGAGCCAATGTGGGATTTAATGATGAAAAATATTTACAACACAGGTGCTTTTCAACTGGAAAGACAAGATTTTAAATTAAATATTTTTTATAAGGAATCTTCAGAATTGAATTATATTACTCCGGTTGACGGAGTTCAGTTTCCCTCTCCATCAGCAGGACAACTTCCCATTCAAGAGCAACCCTTACTGAGTTTCTTTAATTTTGACAGATTAAATTATAATAATGATCCTCAACTAAACGGTGACGGATTTTTTGATTTTGTACCAGGAATCACAGTTGTTCAACAAACAGGAAAAATATTTTTTACCAAGGTAGAACCATTTGGAGAGTTTTTATTTGAATCTCTAAGATTAAATCCAAATGAAAACTACAATGGGGATCAAAATATTTCTTCTGATTACAACTTAAATCAAAAAAAATATGTGTATCACACATTGTATAATTCAACAAAAACTGCTGCTGAGCAAAAAGCTGAAAAAAATAAATTTTTGGTTAAGGGTAAATATAAATCTTCGTCAGGCGGTGGAATTCCAATTGGTGCATATAATGTCCCAAGAGGATCTGTAACCGTAACCGCTGGAGGTCGTGTCTTGGTTGAAGGAGTAGATTATACGGTAAATTATCAGTTAGGTACTGTTCAAATTTTAGATGCAGGCCTGCAGGCTTCCAACACCCCCATTAATGTTAGTGTTGAGAATAATGCTTTATTCGGACAGCAAACAAAAAGATTTTCGGGCATAAATATAGAACATAAATTTAATGAAGATTTTATTGTTTCAGGAACGCTTCTGAATTTACACGAGAGACCGCTAACACAAAAAGCAAATTTTGGTACTGAGCCGATAAATAATACCATAATGGGATTTGATGGTAATTTTTCAAAAGAAATTCCCTTACTGACCAGATTAATTAATAAGCTTCCTACTATCGAAACAGATGTTCCATCAAATCTTTCTGTAAGAGGAGAAGTTGCATATTTAATGCCTGGAGCTCCTAAAGGAAATAATTTTAATGGCGAAGCAACTTCTTACATTGATGATTTTGAAGGAACACAGAATGTTATAGATTTATTAGCTCCACAATCATGGTCGTTATCAAGTAGGCCAAAGAATCTCGGAAGCATATATTTTGAAGGTGGTGAAGATGATAATGGAATTCAAAACGGATACGATCGTGCATTACTTAATTGGTATTCAATTGACCCTATTTTTTATAGCAGTCAAAGACCTGCGGATATAACAGATCAAGATTTATCAAACTTATATTCTAGAAGAATATTTATAGACGAAATATTCCCCCAGGTCGATATAGTCCAAGGCCAGACCACTGTTATTAATTCTTTAGATTTAAATTATTATCCAAATTTGAGAGGACCCTACAATATGGACCCTTCTGTTTCAGATGGAGTAATCGACAATTCTAATAATTCGTGGGCCGGAATAACCAGATTAATTAATACGACTGATTTTGAGCAATCAAATGTTGAATATTTAGAATTTTGGTTAATGGATCCTTTTTTAAATAATGATGAAAATTCTGGTGGTAAATTAACCTTTAATCTTGGAAATATCTCTGAAGATGTTTTAAAGGACGGAAGAAAGCAATATGAAAATGGTCTCCCAGAAGACGGAGATATCAGCTTTCTACCCACAACATCGTGGGGGACTGTTGTTCCGCAAAATCAATCTTTGGTTTATGCTTTTTCCTCCCAAGGAGATGGAAGAATTAATCAAGACGTTGGGTTAGACGGATTTGATGATGCGGAGGAAGCATCTAATTTTAGTTCTTTTTCTGATTTAACTGACCCAGCTAATGATAATTATAGCTATTTTTTAAACGGCTCAGGGAATATCTTTGAAAGATATAAGAAGTACAATGGTCTAGATGGGAATTCACCAGAGACAATTTCTGATACAGATAGAGGTTCAAATACATTTCCTGATGTTGAAGATATTAATAGAGATAATACAATGAATACTATTGATAGTTATTTTGAGTATGAACTGGATATTACCCCTAATTCTCTGTCAAACTTTAATAATGGTTATATAATTGACAGAAAAGAGAAAAATATTACACTTCCAAACGGTACTTCAGAATTGGTTAAATGGTATCAATTTAGAATTCCAGTAAACGAACCTACAGGATCAATCGGAGGAATTTCAGATTTTAGATCAATAAGATTTATGCGAATGTATTTAAACGGTTTTGATCAAAATACAATTTTAAGATTTGGAACCTTAGAATTAGTAAGAAGTGACTGGAGAAAATATCAGTTGACATTAGACCAAGAAATTGACAATAATAATGATACAACAGAGTTTTCTGTTGGAGTTATCGGTATTCAAGAAAATGAGGAGAGCTATGCTTCTCCACCTGGTGTTGAAAGAGAACAGTTTAATAATAATAATACAATAGTAAGACAAAACGAGCAATCTTTGGTGCTCAATGTTTGTGAATTAGAGCCTGAAGATTCTAGAGGTGTTTATAAGAATATAAGCGTAGACATGCGTCAATTCAATAGATTAAGAATGTTTATGCATGCTGAGGACGGAACGAGTCCAGGATTATCTGATGGAGAAATAATTGGTTTTATAAGGCTTGGAAATGATTTATCTGAAAACTACTATCAAATTGAAATTCCCTTACAAGAGTCTTTAGCAAACTCAGTAGACTCTCAGACTCTTTGGCCAACTGCGAATGAAATCGACTTACCGATTAGCGCTTTAGAATCGATTAAATCACTTTCAATAATTAATGGTTTATTGGGGTCAAATGATGCAATTTTTTATGATGTAGTAAATGATAATGTAATTGAAGACCCGGTTTCAGAGTTTGCTCCATTAGATGTTGGAGAACAGAGAATTGCAATCAAAGGAAATCCAAATTTTGGAGATATTAGAACCTTAATGATTGGGGTTAAGAATCCAAGTCAAGATAATATGGATGTTTGTGCTCAAGTATGGTTTAATGAATTAAGATTATCTGACATGGATAATGAAGGAGGATGGGCAGCTACACTGGCAATAGACACAAATATTGCTGATTTTATGAATATTTCAACTACTGCGCGTCAAAGTACGAGTGGGTTTGGAAATATCGAACAGGGTCCTAGCGAAAGAGATAAAGAGGATAGAAGGCAATATGATTTGGTTTCAAATATAAATGTTGGTCAATTATTTCCAGAAAAATGGGGTTTAAATATCCCTTTCAATTTTGGGCAAGGTGAGGAGTATATTAAGCCAGAATTTGACCAGCAATACAGAGATATAAACTTAGATTCAAGAATTGAACTAGCTGAAAATCAGGAGGATAAAGACGCTATTCTAAAACAATCAGAAGATTATACAAAGAGAAAAAGTATAAACTTTATTGGGGTTAACAAACAAAGAACAAATGATGAAAAAACTCCTAGATTTTATGATGTTGAAAATATGACATTTAATTATTCTTACAATGAAGTTAACCATCGAGATTATGAAATTGAAAATATGCTTGATCAAAACGTAAGAGCTGGTGTCAACTATAATTTTAATTTTAATTCACCAAAATTAGAGCCTTTTAAGAACAATGATTCAATTTTTAATAGTAAATATTTAAAGGTGTTAAAAGATTTCAATCTGAATCTTTTACCTGCTTCTATTAGCATCAACACAGACTATATTAGACAGTTTAATAAGCAAAAGTTTCGGGACGTTGATTTAACTCAAGATAATATTGGAATTCAAGAATTATTTAGAAGAAACTATTCTTTTGATTTTCAAATGGCAATAAATTACCCCATTTCTGAAAATTTAAATATTAACTATAATCTTGGAAATAATAATATTGTCAGAAACTATTTTATAAATGATGAAATAAACGGTATTCAGGATTCTGAATTGGATGTATGGGATAGATTTTTTGATATTGGAGATCCAAATCGTCAAGTGCAACAAATTGAAATAAATTATGATTTACCCATACATAAAATCCCAACTTTTAATTTTTTAAAAACTTCCTATTCTTATTCTGGAGATTACCAATGGCAGAAAGGATCTGATTTATTTGGTAATTTAACCCTAAATGGACAAACATATGACTTAGGAAATTCTATTTCTAATGCCAATACCCATAATATTAATTCTACGATGGATATGCAGAAGTTATATAAATATTTAGGATTAAGCCAGTCCTCTAGAAAGGGTGATGATAGTAAAGCTGTGAGAGGATTTAGTGCCCCTGAAACTAAAAAGAAAACCAATCCAATTTTAAAATCATTAATCGATATCATCACGATGGTAAAGAGAATTCAATTAAATTATTCTGAAAATAACGGATCTTTTCTACCAGGGTTCTTACAAACTCCCGGTTTTATGGGTTCATTTACCCCATCGTTTGGTTATGTATTCGGTAGTCAGAAAGATATTAGATATTTAGCTGCTAGAAACGGGTGGCTCACAGTTTTCCCAGAATTTAACCAGCAATATTCTAGTACAAAAAATACAAATCTTAGCTTTAGCGCAAATTTAGTTCCAATTAATGACCTAAAAATTGATTTAACCGCAGGAAGAAATTATTCTGATAATTTAACTGAGTCATTTAACACAATTGATTCAGACAACGATGGGTTAAGTGATTTATATAATTCAATGATTCAAAACTCGGTAGGGAATTTTAATATTTCTACTGTATTGATAAAAACAGCTTTTTCATCCAGCGACGAATATAATTCTGAAGTTTTTGAAACATTTAAATCAAACAGACTAGTAATTTCTAGGAGACTAGCTGCTCAATCAGGGGTTGATTTAAATAATGCTGATAATTTTGAAGATGGTAATTTAGACGGATTTCCCTTAGGTTTTGGTAAAACCAGTCAGTCTGTATTGTTACCTTCATTCTTGGCTGCGTATTCAGGAACTGATGTAACTAAGGTTAGCCTAAGTGCTTATAGGGATGTGCCAATTCCTAATTGGTCACTTAGATATTCTGGCTTTATGAAAATGAAATGGTTTAGAAAAAACTTTAAACGTTTTTCTGT
>CABWYN010000004.1 GCA_902509675.1 uncultured Bacteroidota bacterium
ATTAAACCGGAATGTAAGCCAGGATTATTTATCAAAAAAGGCGGTAAATCTCTTTTACCAGACATTAAATTAAAGATTCTTCTTTCTGAAATACTTCCGAATTCTGAAAGTGAAATTTTTAAAAAATCAATTGCTAAGGCTAACGGTTGACCATGGAAATTTCCACCGGAAATTATTTTGTCATCTTCGGGAAATATTAATGGGTTATCGGTAACAGAATTGATCTCGGTCTCAATAACTGTTGCGCAATAATCAATTGAATCTAATGATGCCCCATGTACTTGTGGTATACACCTAAATGAATAAGGATCTTGAACATCTTGTTTATCTATATTGTGTATTTCACTATCCTTTAAAAAGCTTAAAATCCTTTTAGAAACACTTCTATGACCATTATGAGGTCTTATGTTAGAGATGGATTCGTCAAACGGTGACAAATCACATTTATAAGCATCAAGTGAGAGACTCGCAATTTTGTCTGAAAAATAAGAAATTCTATAAGCATCAAATAAGGAATTAATAAACGATGAAAGCATAAATTGTGTACCATTAATTAGTGCTAAACCTTCTTTTGACCCAAGAATTATCTTATCTAATTTGTAAATTTCAAGAACCTTTTTAGATTTAATTAGTTCACCATTATACTCAACTTCCCCCTCACCTATTAGAGATAAAGACATGTGAGATAATGGAGATAAATCTCCTGATGCTCCTAAAGATCCATATTTATATACGACTGGGCATATATTATTGTTGTAAAAATGAATCAATCTTTCGACTGTTTTTAATTTTATTCCGCTGTAGCCTTTGGACAATGATATAATTTTGAGTAACATCATCATTTTAACAATACCAGACTCAACTTTGGTACCTGTGCCACAGGCATGTGACCGGATTAGATTACTTTGTAATTCATTTAAATCAGTATTATTAATTTTAACATTATGCAGGTCTCCAAAACCAGTGTTGATTCCATACATTGGTTTTTTTGATGAATTTATACTTTTTTCTAAAAACTCTCTAGATTTATTAATATTGGAAATAACCAAGCTTGAAAGAGATATTTTTTTCTTGTTTTTAACTATTTCAAAAATTTCACTTAAAGAAATATTTTTTGCGTCAATTATGTAGTTGGTCATTTAAACTAATTATGAACTAAAAATAGTTAAATTTGTTTTCACACAAAAAATATTATTGAACAAGTGGAATTTAATTTACTAAATTTTTATTTAAAATGATGAAAACGGCATTATACGAGAAGCATACAGGGTTAAATGCAAAAATGATAGAATTTGCTGGTTATTTAATGCCTGTACAATATGAAGGAGTTGTAGCAGAGCATCTTTGTGTTAAGGAAAATGTTGGGGTTTTCGATGTTTCACATATGGGTGAATTCTATGTGTTCGGCGATAAAACTGAAGATTTTTTACAAAGTGTACTTAGCAATGACGTAAGCACTCTTAAAAAGGGGCAAGCACAATACAATTGTATCCCAAATGAAACTGGAGGTATTGTAGACGATTTGATTTTATATAAACTTGAATCCGATAGGTTTATGTTAGTGGTAAATGCATCTAATATTAAAAAGGACTGGGATTTTCTGAATAAAAAAAATGTATTTGATGTTCAAATGATCAACGTTTCTAACGACTATTCTTTGATTTCAGTTCAAGGTCCTAAGTCAATAAATGTTTTACAGTCAATATTTGATTTTGACATGAATACCATTAAATATTACAATTTTATTTTTTCAGATGGTCTGATAATTTCCAACACAGGATATACAGGGTGTGGAGGTTTTGAAATCTATTGTAAAAATGAAAAAGCTTCAGATTTATGGGATAAAATTTTTAAGGTTGGTGAAAATTATAGTATTAAAGCGATTGGTCTAGCTGCCCGAGATACATTAAGATTAGAAATGGGTTTTTGCTTGTATGGAAATGATATTGATGATGAATCATCCCCGATCGAAGCCGGATTGACATGGATAACAAAGACTGATAAAGTTTTTACATCGTCTGAGTTATTTAAAAATCAAAAAGAAAATGGTGTTAGTAAAAAACTTATTGGCTTTAAAATGCTAGAGAAGGCTATCCCAAGAAAAGATTATGAAATATTAAACTCTAAAAATGAAATAATCGGAAAAGTTACCTCTGGCACAATGTCGCCTTCCTTGGGTTTTGGTATCGGTCTTGGATATGTCAAAAGCGGATTTGAAAAAATAGACACAGATATATATATTAAAATTAGAAAAAATATAAAAAAAGCTATCATCGTTAAAACACCTTTTAAATAGCATGGGAAGAGCATTTGAATTTAGAAAGGCTAGAAAAATGAAAAGATGGTCTGCAATGAGTAAAGCTTTTACCAGGATTGGTAAGGATATTGTCATGGCTGTTAAAGAAGGTGGGCCAGATCCTGATGCAAATTCAAAACTTCGTGCGGTTATTCAAAATGCTAAATCTGTTAATATGCCCAAGGAGAATGTTGAAAGGGCTATAAAGAGAGCTTCTGATAAATCTCTAGGAGAATACAAAGAAGTTCTGTTTGAGGGATACGGACCACATGGTGTGGCAATTTTAGTTGAAACAGCAACCGATAATAACACGAGAACGGTTGCTAATATTAGGAGCTATTTCAATAAACATAAAGGAAATTTAGGAACCTCTGGTTCTGTATCTTTTATCTTTGATCACACGTGTAATTTTAAAATAAGTAATACAGATATCAATATAGAAGAGCTAGAACTTATTTTAATCGATTATGGCGCTGAGGAACTATTCACCGACGAAGATTTTATTTTGATTTATGCATCTTTTGATTGTTTTGGTGAAATGCAAAAAATATTAGAAAAATTGAAACATGAGATTATTTCATCTGGTTTTGACAGAATACCTAATAACTTTAAAGATGTTTCCGAAATTGAAAAAATTGAGATAGATAAACTGTTAGAGAAGATTGAGAATGATGATGATGTTCAGAGTGTTTATCACAATATGAGATAGTTTAATCGACACGGAAGCTATTTTCCTTGATTTTACCAACTACCCCACTAAAAAATTTCTCAATTTGAATAAAATCTTTTTCCTCATTATCGGATGGATAAAAAGGTTCTGAAATCAGGCTGGTTTTATTTTCATAGTCCATTGTTATCATTATTATTGGGACTTTAGCTGCTTTAGCAATAAAATAGAAGCCTGTTTTAAATTTTTCAACTTTTTGTCTGGTTCCTTCCGGAGATAATGAGATTCTGAATTCTTTCTTATTTTCAAATATATTTACAATTTGTTGCACAAGGTTATTTTTTGATGATCTGTCTACAGGTATTCCACCCCAAAATCTTAAAAAAGGAGATATAGGAAAAATAAATAGCTCCTTTTTGGCTAAAAAATTAGATTTAAATCCAATAGATCCTTTAACCAGTAAACCAAGAAAAAGATCAAGCCAATGAGTATGTGGCGCTGAGATTAACACAGCCTTTTTTATTTTATTTTTAGAAAGATTCCTATTTCCTTTTATTTTCCATCCTACTAAAGAGAGTAAGAATAAATTAGATAATATTTTTTTCATTATATATTTTTCTAGCCTTTTCCAAGTCTTTAATTGTATCTACCCCCACAAAATTTTCGGAAGATTTGATCATTTTAATATTTATTCCGTTTTCAAGCATTCGAAGGGCTTCAATTTTTTCGGCTTTTTCTAATGGCCCAATTTTATATTTTGAGAATTTCATCAAAAAGCTTTTTCTAAATGCATAAACACCAACATGTTTATAGAAGTCAACAGTTGAGTGATCCCTAATAAATGGTATAGGGTGTCTTGAGAAATAAATTGCATTTTGTTGATTGTCCACAACAACCTTTACATTATTTGAATTTTCAATTTCATTTTTTTCAAAAAGACTAGTCATTACAGAAATCACATTAATTTTATTTGATCGGTCAGTTAAAAATTTATCGATAATCAATTTAAGAGTTTTAGTGTTTATAAAAGGTTCATCTCCTTGTATATTAACTATTATTTCAGAATCAATTTCACTCGAAATATCAGCAATCCTATCTGTACCTGTTTCATATTCTTTATCCTTAAAGATATAATTGACGGAATATCTTATTAATTCATTTTCTATTAGTTTATTATTGGTAACAACAACAACATCGTTAAATAATTGAGAGCCGATAGCCGATTCATAAGTTCTTATAATCAGGGGTTTACCAGAAATATCCTTTAATAGTTTTTCAGGTAACCGGGTAGAATTTAGTCTTGCAGGAATTATTGCTGTGATTTTCATAAACTAAAAATAGTATTAATATTTATTAATCAAAAAAATCTTGATTAAACCCTATTAAATGTAATTTATTTTTTGCTCTAGTCATAGCTGTGTATAACCATCTAAAGAAATCTTCATCCATTCCATTGGGTAAATAAGGGAATTCCAAAAACACTGAATCCCACTGTCCACCCTGGGATTTATGACATGTAAATGAGTAAGCAAATTTGACCTGTAATGCGTTGAAATATTTATTTTTCTTAACACTTAAATGACGCTTATATTTTGTTTTAATATCCATGTAATCTTTTAAAATTTCCTGATATAAATTTGTGGTTGATGAAAATTGTAATGACGGAGTATTTATTTCTAGCGTATCAAGAATCAATACAGTGTCAAATGCATTTAATTTTGGATAATCTACCATTGAGATCTTAACCTCTGCAAAATTGAATCCATATAATTTTTTAATAGCATGAATTTCTTCAATTTTTACAATATCACCATTTGCTATAAATCCTAAATCTCTTTTATTACTTAGCCAATGGTAATTATTCTTTACAACCATAAGTAGATCTCCAACAGTGATAATATTTTCATTTAATAATATTCTTTCTCTAATATTTTTATTATAAATATTAGCCCTTTTATTAGACCTTACTATTACAGCAGTTTGTTCAGCTCCGTATTTGTTGTAAGAGTCGTTGAGGAGATTCATCAAGTCCTCTCCATCTTCTACTCTAGTTAAATCATTAAAGCCGTTTAATTTAAATTTTATATCAAGAAACTCCTTTAATTCTATTTTTTCTCTGATTGATGTAGCGTAAGAAAGTATTCCTGAATTTACATCTTGTCTTACAACCTGGTCTAATTCAACAGAATAAATATTTTTATCATATTCTTTGCTCAAATATTCATCATTTAAGGAATAGGATAAGTTAGATTTTATTGGGGGTAATTGTGCTGAATCCCCAACTATTAATAACTTACATTTGAAACCTGAATAAACATATTTAATTACATTATCTAAAAGTGATTGAGAAAATAAGCCTACACCTTCTGACCTATTTGTTCCAATCATTGAGGCTTCATCAACGATAAATAATGTGTCTTTGTGCTTGTTAACTTTTAAGGAAAATTCGAGACTTCCTGAATAATTATTTTTTGTATAAAATATTTCTTTATGAATAGTAAAAGCTTCTTTTTCACAATATCCAGACAAAACTTTTGCTGACCTTCCCGTTGGCGCTAATAAAATCACACTCTTCTTTATTTTCCATAAATTTTTAACAATATTAGAAATAATAAATGTTTTCCCAGTCCCTGCATATCCTTTTAAGACAAATATCGATTTATTTTTTTTATCGTTTATAAATGTGCAAATCTGTTCTACTGCTAACTGTTGTTTTCTGTTAATTGTACTGGAAAGATTGTGAATTATTATTGAACTAAGTGATTCCATTATATATCAGAAAATATTTAAATTCAAATATATAAATGTTTTTGTTCTCAGAGATTTTTACAAATGAAAAAAAATTGTAGTTTTGCTTAGCTTATAAATCCATATAATTTACATTATGATGAAAATTTTACTTTTTCTTTCAATTCCGATAGCTATAGGAATTGTTATTTATATAAGATCATATATGCAAGATAAACATAAGCCCTATGTTTTGGGATCATTGTGGGTTTTAATACTAACTTTTAGTTACCTATTATTCTCATCTATAAATAGTGAAATAAAATTTGACCAGGTTAAAAATGATAGATATCAAATTGTTATTAAAAATTTAAAAGATATAAGAGATTCTCAGTTAGCTCATAGAAATGTGAAAGGATTCTTTCAGAACAATTGGGATAGTTTAGTCAAATTTATTGAAGTTGACTCCTTTACAATAACCCAAAGAAGAGACTCAAGTGTTCTTGATAAAGAAATGACCAAAAGATATGGTGGGGTTAAAACATATAAAGACATAGTTATTGTTGATACACTTGGATTTGTTTCTGTCAAAGATTCATTATTTGGATATGATGAAAGGTATCAAATAATGATGAATGTACCTTTTGCCGAAAATGAGGATGCGAAATTTGATTTAGATGCTGGTTTTTTAAATCAGAATGGCATCAATATTCCTGTTTTCGAAGCAAAGGTTAAAAAGAAAGTCATCCTTTCTGATCAAGCAATAAACCTTGTATTAAAAGAGAATCAAGTTCAATCAGTTGATGGAGTAAATGGTTCTTTTTTAAAGATAGGATCAATGAATGAAGTTAATACTAACGGGAATTGGCCTAAAAACTACTCAAAAGATAAATAAATTCCATTTCTAAACTTAACATCATGCTCACCATTCACATTAATGATAACTGGTTGGTATTTTGTGTTTTTATTAATAATAAATTATCGTTACTCAAAAAGATTGCTTTCTTAAATGAAAAGTCTTCTGTTTTTATTTTAAAATCTATAAAGAAATTTTTAAAGTCTAACAAAGAAGAATTATTACAAGTTGAAAATGTTAGGTTAGTCTACTATAATAACTCTTCTACTCTGGTTCCCTCAGTACTTTTTGATCAGGACAATTCGTTAAACTATTTAAAACTAAATGTAAAAATTAGTGTTAATGATTTTGTTACGAACGACTCATTAATCGAAGATGAAATAAAAAATATTTACATGCCTTATGTTAACATCAATAACTATATTTTTAAAAAATACAACTCATTTGAATATCATCACTACTCTACCATTTTAATTGAAGAATTTAAAAAGAGATTATCTTCCGATTTTAATCAAAATTTATTTTTAAATGTAAATGATAAAATGATTGATATAATCTATTTTGATGATGGTAATTTAAAATTCAATAATTCTTTTAGTTACTCCACTGACACTGACATACTATACTATTTGCTTTTCACTCTTGAACAACTAAACTTAAATACAGAGAAAACATTGGTTATGAGTTCTGGATTAATTTCAATTGAATCTGAATTGTATGCTCTTCTATATAATTATATACAAAATATTGATGTGTTAGATTATGAAATTTCAGAAAATCAGAAATACAATACTGTTCTTCGATCTAATATTCTTTTAAACCTTTGTAAATGAGGTTCATTTCAGGCAAATTTGGGAGTCGTAAATTGATTATTCCTAAACATCTACCCATTAGACCCACTACAGATATTGCAAAAGAAGCTGTGTTTAACACACTTAATAATCTAGTAAACTTTCAAGAATTGAGTGTTTTAGATTTGTTTTCTGGTTCTGGATCACTTGGTCTTGAATGTATTTCTAGAGGAGCTGGAACAACTACCTTTATTGAAAAAAATAGAAAATGTACCCAACATTTAAAGCAAATAAATAAGCTTCTAAAAACTGAGGCCAAAATAATTTCTACAGATGTATTTAAATTTATTAAATCATCAGAGTATAAATTTGACTTGGTCTTCGCGGACCCACCCTATAATTTAGAAAAAAAGCATTATTTATTACTTATAGAAAATGTAATAAAAAATATATTAAAAAATGATGAAAGTATTTTTGTGTTGGAACATTACAAGAATTTTGATTTCAAGTCAATTAAAGGGTTTTTTAAATTAAAGAATTACGGTGATTGTAGTTTTAGTTTTTTTAACCAAAAAAGCGGGTAAAACCCGCTTTTAAGTGAATCTATAAGCCGAATTCTGTACTCCTAACGGAGCCCTTGTCATTTATCTTGATATATAGTTGCCTATATACTCTAGCTGCCCACCCTCCAACATTGAACGTACAATTCTCAAGAGCTGGTTTACATGGCATTTCACCACACAGAGTTTACCTGATTTCACTACAGCATTATCTGTACATACTTTCTGTTGCACTTTTCCTAACCTTTCGGCTGATGGCCGTTAGCCATTGTGTCGTACTTTGGTGTTCGGACTTTCCTCTATGAATAGCGACAAGGCGATTCAAAAACAAAAATAGATAATTGTTAATATATATCTATAATATTAAGATTTAATTGATTAAATACTATATAGTATTTCCTATATTTATTATTCAATCCTTTTAATGGTTGTTGTTTTATCATATGAGTAATTTTATAATTTCTGCAAGAAAATACAGGCCCATCAACTTTAATGACGTTGTTGGACAGAAAATAATTACAAACACTTTAGAAGAGGCAATAAAAAATAACAAACTAGCTCAAGCTTTACTTTTTACCGGTCCAAGAGGAGTTGGAAAAACTAGTTGTGCAAGGATAGTTGCCAGAGAAATAAATAATTTTGAAATCAACGATGATAACACGTATAACATATTCGAGCTTGATGCAGCTTCAAATAATGGTGTAGAAGGAATAAGAAATTTGATTGAACAAACCAGAATTCCACCACAAACAGGTAAATATAAAGTTTATATAATTGATGAGGTCCATATGCTTTCATCTGGAGCATTTAACGCATTTCTAAAAACCTTAGAGGAGCCACCAGCTCATTGCATATTTATTTTAGCTACAACCGAAAAACATAAAATCATTCCTACAATACTCTCTAGGTGTCAAATATATAATTTCAAACGAATAAGTGTTAACGACATGGTTGAGCACTTGAAAAATATATGTACTCTCGAAAAGATCAAATTTGAAGATGACGCTCTTTTGCAAATTGCCAACAAGAGTGATGGAGCTATGAGAGATGCATTACAGCTTTTTGATAAAGTTGTCGGAGTAAACAAAGAAATCACCTCAAAACTGGTACATGAGAGTTTAAACACACTAGATTTTGAATCATTTGTTAATTTATTCAATCATATTACTAAAAAAGATATCCCAAATTTGATTACAAACATCAATGAAATACTTGATAATGGAATTTCCGGCGATATTTTTATTTCAAGTTTCTCAATGTTTTTTAGAGACTTATTGGTTTGCAAGAATAAATTGTCTCAAAATTTAGCAACTCATGATAAGATAAGATTAGATAAATTAATAGAATTGTCCGAAAAATCCGAATATTCTTATTTAATCGAATACATAAACATATTAAATGATGCTGAAATTAATTTCCAGCGAAGCATAAACCAAAGACTATTAATAGAGCTAGCTTTTTTAAAAATCACCTCATTAGAATATAATGAGGAAAAAAAAAAGTTTAAATATAAATTAATCTCTACTCTATCTTTTAAAGATCAGGTTTTTAACGATATATCAAAAAAAAAGGAAGTTCAAAAGAAGCAAATTCCTGTAGCCAACATTGAAATTGAAAATTTCAAAACATCTACCCTCTCCTTGAAAAGTATTGAAAAAAATAAAGAATTAGACGATGTCAATACTACTCCTGAAGAAGTGTTTTCAAATGAAAAATTGATTGATATTGAAGATGTTCTAGAATTATGGAATGAATATACTGAAGAGCAAGAAAAAAAAGGAAGATATAATATAGCGTCCATTCTTAGAATTTCTAAACCAACCTTAAAAGATAATTGTATTTACTATGAAGTTTCGAATAATACATCATCGTTAGAAATTGAATCGGAAAAACATCAATTAATTCAATTTTTTAGAAGTAGATTAAAGGTAAAAATTGAATTACAAATTAATATTAATAAATCTATAGATAAAAAAGTAGCATATACGAATCAGGATAAATATGAACTTTTAAAAAAGAAAAACCCTTCAATTGAAAATTTGAAAAATATTTTTAAATTATCAGTATGATAAACAGTCATATTTAATCAATCATGGGCTTAATCTTTCTTTTTTCCATTTATTATTAATTAAGCTATATCTAATTCTGTCATGAAGACGATTATCTCCGCCTTGCCAAAACTCATATTCTACCGGAATAACACAAAATCCACCCCAATTTTCAGGTCTGGTAATTTTTTTTTCTGAAAATTCTGTAATTAACTGATTAAATTTTTCTTCTAAAACAGTTCTTGACGATATAACCGAACTCTGATTTGATGAAACTAGTGCCCCAATTTTACTACCAAAGGGTCTGGAATTAAAGTAATCATCGCTGATTTTAGATGAAGTTTTATTTGCAACTCCTTTTATAATTACTTGTCTTTCTAATTCTTCCCAAAAAAAAGAAATACAAACTTTATTATTTTTTAATATTGATATTGATTTATTACTGTTATAATTAGTAAAAAAAATAAAACCAATGTCTGAGTAGAACTTTAATAAAACCACCCGGTTTTTTGGAAAACCATGATCATCGATAGTTGATAAGGTCATGGCATTTGTTTCAGAGCCATCATTTGAAGAATGTACCTCGTTAAACCATTCGTCAAATAAAATAAGGGGAGAATCAGAAACTAACTCCTCATTTAATATATTTTTAGAATAAGTTTTTCTAAAATTACTGATATCTCTTTTCATTATCCAAATTTATAAATTTATAACCTAATTATTAAATATCTAATTTTCTTCCCTCTTTGGATAGGGATACATTGTTAAATATTTGTTTTACTTCACCTAAAAAATCATCGTAATAATCATAACGAGAGGAGAAATGACCAATTAATAGCTTTTTTACATTAGCCTTTAATGCGAGTTGACCCGCATCTTTCGTAGTTGAATGATGTGTGCTAGACGCTTTATCTCTGTGCTTTTCTAAGAATGTTGTTTCACAATACAACAAATCAACTTCTTTAATTAAATTTAGATAAGATTCACTGTAAGCTGTATCACTACAATACGCATATGATTTTGGTTTATCTCCGTTACTTGTTACGTCTAAATAGTTTATTTCAACGCCATATTTATTTACAACATTATGTCCCTTGGTAAGCTTATTAAAAAATATTTTATTTATGTTATTTTCTATAGCTTTATCTAACAATAATTTTCTTCTCTTTTTTTTCTCTTTAATCAAAAATCCATTTGTATAAACCGAATGGGTTAACGGGATTGTATGTATAGAGTAACAAGAATCATCTTTGATAATTTCAGAGGAATTAGATTTCAAACCTTTGAGTTTTAAATTATAACTCAATTTTAGATTTGTATACTTTAAATGGGCTTGAATAATTTTTAAAACTGAAACGGGACAATATACTTCAAGATCTTTATCTCTTCTTAAAAGAGATAAAGTTGTAATTAACCCAATCAACCCAAAAAAATGATCGCCGTGTGCATGTGAAATTAAAATAACTTCAATTTTTGAAAATTTTATTTTATTTTTTCTTAGTTGAAATTGAACCCCTTCACAACAATCGATTAAAATATATTTATTACATACTTCTAATAAATGTGATGATGAGTATTTATTTAGTTTTGGAAGAGCCCCTTGAGAACCTAATATTGTTAAATTCAATGATTAATATTTTTTTTAGCTAATAAATATATAACAGCCATCCTTATGGCTACCCCGTTTTCTACCTGGTCTAGAATGATTGAGTTTTTAGAATCAGCAACTTCACTGGTAATCTCCACCCCTCTATTAATCGGACCAGGGTGCATTATAACAATTTCTTTATTTAATTTATTTAGTCTTTCTTTAGTTAAGCCATAGTATTTCCTGTACTCCCTTACAGAAGGAAAAAAGCTTTCTGACATTCTTTCATTTTGAAGTCTTAACATATTAGCTACATCACACCATTTTAAGGCTTTATCAAGGTTACTTTCAACTTTCACTCCTAATTCTTCAATATATTTAGGTATTAAAGTGTTTGGGCCACAAACAGAAACATTAGCACCTTGTAATTGAAGAGCGAATATATTAGACAAAGCCACACGACTATGTAAAATATCTCCAACTATAAGTATATTTTTATTTTTTAAACTTCCTATTTCTTGTCGTATTGAATAAGAATCTAGTAAAGCCTGTGTTGGGTGCTCGTGGGCACCATCTCCAGCATTTATAATTGTTGCATCAACTTCATTAGATAACAAATGAGGTGCTCCGGGATTTGAATGTCTTATTACTACCATATCAACTTTCATTGCAAGTATATTATTTACAGTATCTATTAGAGATTCCCCTTTTTTTACAGAGGATTGTGATGATGAAAAGTTTAAGATATCAGCAGAAAGTCTTTTTTCAGCCAGCTCAAAGGATAATTTTGTTCTTGTGGAATTTTCAAAAAATAAATTAGCGATTGTAACATCTCTCAATGATGGAACTTTTTTAATTGGCCTATTAATAACCTGTTTGAAATTATCTGCAGTTTTAAAAATAAGCTCTAAATCATTCAGATTTAAATACTTTATACCTAATAAATGATTTACACTTAAGCTATTCATTTTCTATGTATATATAGTTTCCTAATTTATTATCATCCCAACAAACATTGACTTTTTGATTATCATAAACATCTACTTGAATCCCTTTGTAATCTGGTTGAATCGGTAATTCTCGACTATATCTCCTATCGACCAAAACTAATAATTCAATCGATTTAGGCCTGCCAAAAGTCTCAATTGCTGTTAATGCGGCTCTTATTGTTCTTCCCGTGTAAAGCACATCATCGATAAACACTACCTGTTTATCTTCAACTAATAGTTTGAAATCAGTACTGTTAGGTAATAAAACATCCTCATTTCTCCTAAAATCATCTCTAAAAAAAGTAATATCTAAATATCCGTAACTAATATTTGAAACATCATGATTATCCTTTAAAATGTTAACAATAATATCACATAGCTCTTTTCCTCTAGGTTGTAGTCCTACCAAAACGGTATCTTTAAAATCATTGTGGTTTTCGGTTAATTGACAAGCAAGTCTATCTACAGAAATTCTTAATTGCTTATCATCAAGTAGGATAGTTTTGTTCATTTTTGCCGGAATACGAAATTTAATTTAAAAAAAAAGCCTTTCAATTGAAAGGCTTTTTTTTATTATTTTCCATCCATTTTATCTTTGAGCTCTTGCAATTGTTCATTTGCATCACCTAATGTGTTTTTGGATGATTCTTTATCTTCCTTCATTTTCTTGGTCATTACCTTTTTATTCATTTCTTCAACATCTCTGAAAGTTTGAGTATGAGATAAAACTACCCTTTTTGTGTCTTTATTAAATTCAATCACTTTAAAGTCAGCAGTTTCACCTTTTTGAAGTTTACTTCCATCATCTTTTATCATATGTCTAGAAGGAATAAAAGCAACAACATCTTCATTAAATTGAACAGTAGCTCCTTTGGGTACAATTTCTGTTACTTCAGAATTGTGAATTGAATCTAATGAAAACTCAGATTCATATTTATTCCATGGATTTTCCGTTAACTGTTTGTGACCTAAACTTAATTTTCTGTTATCAACATCTAGTTCCAAAACAACAACTTCAATATTTTCACCCGTATTACAAAATTCTCTAGGATGTTTAATTTTCTTAGTCCATGAAAGGTCAGAAATATAAATTAAACCGTCAACTCCTTCTTCAAGCTCTACAAAAACACCAAAATTGGTAAAGTTTCTAACAATACCTTTATGTTTAGAATCAACAGGATATTTTTTGGTAATGTCTGTCCAAGGATCTGGAGTTAGCTGTTTAACACCAAGAGACATTTTTCTGTCCTCTCTGTCAAATGTTAGGATTTTTGCTTCTATTTGATCACCAACATTGAAAAAGTCTTGAGCTGATCTTAAATGAGTTGACCATGACATTTCAGAAACATGAATTAAACCTTCAACACCTTCAGAAATCTCAACAAATGCTCCATAATCAGCTATAACAACAACTTTACCTTTCACTACATCCCCCACCTTCACATCATCAGCTAGCGCTTCCCACGGATGCTTACTTAATTGCTTAAGGCCTAGTTGAATTCTTGATTTATCTTCGTCAAAATCTAGAATAACAACTTTAATTTGCTCATCAAGTTCTACGATTTCATTTGGATGATTAATTCTAGACCAAGATAAATCCGTAATGTGAATTAAACCGTCAACACCACCAAGATCCATAAATACTCCGTAAGAAGTAATGTTTTTAACAACTCCTTCTAAAATTTGACCTTTTTCCAGTTGTTTGATTATCTCTTTTTTCTGTAATTCAATATCTGCCTCAATTAAAGCTTTATGTGAAACTACAACATTTTTAAATTCGTGATTTATTTTAACAACCTTAAACTCCATTGTCTTATTTACGTATTGGTCATAATCTCTAATTGGCTTTACATCAATCTGAGAGCCAGGTAAAAAGGCTTCAATTCCAAAAAC
Source organism: uncultured Bacteroidota bacterium (assembly GCA_902509675.1). Classification (GTDB taxonomy): domain Bacteria; phylum Bacteroidota; class Bacteroidia; order Flavobacteriales; family Flavobacteriaceae; genus MED-G13. Next base: position 14,416 of record CABWYN010000004.1, read on the forward strand.
ATCTACAATCATCCCGCCTTTTGTTCTACATTTAACGAAACCATTAACGATTTCCCCAGTATCATGAGCGTTGTTAACTCTTTCCCAAGCTTTAATAACTCTCGCTTTTCTGTGAGATAAAATTAACTGGCCAGTGGCATCCTCTCTGATATCAATTAAGACATCTACCTTGTCACCTACTGCTAAATTAGGATTATATCTAAATTCATTTAGAGATATAACGCCTTCAGATTTAGCATTGATATCTATTATAGCCTCCCTTTCAGTCATGTAAGCAACTGTTCCTTCAACTACATTATTAGTTAAAGTTTCAACAAAGTTTTCCTCGACTAATTTTTCAAATTCTTCAATTTGTTTATCGTCAACTTGATCAATACCTTCTTCATAATTGTGCCAATCAAAGTCTGACAAATTAATTTTTTGTTCGGGTATTTCCTCAGTAGTAATCGATGGTAATTCTTCTTTATTTTGTGATGTAACCTCTGTAGTATCTTCCGTTACAACTTGTACGTCTACTGAATCTTTTGTAGTTGCTTCAGTAGATTCTTTTTTTTCTGCTTTTTTAGGCATAGTAAAAAATTTGTATCTCAAGATTTAAACTGATTTAACACATAAACCTTGAAAGGTGTTAATAAATATATCAATCTTTTGCTTCAGTTTTAGTGACAAAAGGCATGCGAAAATAAAAAATATTCTTAAAAAAACCTTACTACGGAGAATTAAAGTTTAATTTTTTGATTAATTAATGCTAAAATTTTAGCTAACTGATCCTCAATGCTTAGGTAACTATTATCTATAACAACGGCATCTTTTTCTATAATTAAAGGTGAGTCTTTTCTTGTGGTATCCAAATCGTCTCTTACAAGAATATTTTCTAAAACATCTTCAAAATTCACTGTTTCACCATCATTAATCATTTCATTATGTCTTCTTTTAGCTCGAATATCGGGGGAAGCAGTTAGAAAAAGTTTAATATCTGCATCGGGAAATACAACAGAACCAATATCTCTACCGTCCATTACAACTCCTTTAGTTCTATCGATATTTCGTTGTAATTTCACCATTTCTTTTCGGATTTCTGGAACAGCAGCTATTAGGCTTACCTTCTGAGAAACCCTGAGGCTTTTGATTTCATTTTCAATATTTTTTTTATTTAAATAAATTTCGGAAATGGACTTATTTTCATTTTTTTTAAAATATATCTTATTTTCTTTCAATTTTTTAATGAATTTATTAATGTCTAAATCAATTAGCTCTAGAAGATTGTTCTCAATAGCATAAAGGGTAACTGCTCTATACATTGAGCCTGAATTAATATATAAGTACCCTAATGACTTTGCAAGTTTCTTTGCAATAGAACTTTTACCTGTTGATGCATGGCCATCGATGGCGATAGTAAGTTTGCCCATTAATTTAAATCTATAAGAAGACCTACAAAATTGACGTTCGAAGCGCTTGAAAATCTTGCATGGCTATAATTAAAGCGAAGTTTGTTAAATTTCATCCCAAATCCAAAAGATATTCCTGAAAAATTTCTTTGCTCCAGAATCTTTAATTCTTCCGATCTTCTGAAATTGTAACCCAGTTGAAAAGTAAATACTGACTCCGGAAACACTTCCACACCGATTATTGTATGTCTTAATATTTCATTTATAAAGGAAATTTTCTCTTCAGTTACATTTCCGTCAAGATCGGTAACGATTCGAGAGGGGTTAGACAAACCTATCGGCCATTTTTGAATATTTTCCAATGTTAAATGCCATTTTACAGGTGCATTTTCTAATCTCTGAGAAAAGCCTAAATTAATCTCAAAGGGCAATTGCTCTCTAACTTCATCGTAAGCTTTGATTTGAAAACCAACGTTTCTAAAAACCAAAGACATGTTAACATCATTTTGATCTCTGTAAAAAAATCCAAAATCTGTAGCTATTCCAAATGAATTATATTGCTCAAATGTTGATGTAATCAATTTAATATTAGCTCCAAATCGTATAGGCAGGTTTCGAACATCATTGGCATAACCAACTGAAAAAACAGATTCATTTCCAGTGAATTCTGATGTGAAACTCCCAAATTCATCATAACCATCAAAGTCACCATAATTTATATAGGAGAATCCAAAATGTAATGTATTACCTCTATTGTCAAGTGTATATGCATATGATAGAGAACCAAAAGAGATATCTGAAAAGTAACTGAAATAATTTATACTTAAAACATTATCCATTTCTGGATTTATAGTAGAAGGGTTATATATTCCTGTTGTAACATCACTTCCTTGGTTGGTTATTACTTTTCCCCCAAGTGCCAACTGTCTTGGCGAACTTGAAATATTTAAAAACTGATAAGTAGATTCTCCAGCAGTTTGACTTAGTGTTTCCACTTGAATCGCAATACAAATAAGAATAGCAAGTATACCCCCTCTTTTAATATTCATAAAATCAAAACTACAATAAAGATTATTTATTATAAATTCTTGTGATTTTTAACCTTTAGTTTTGTTAATGCTAATTTAATAACCTCACTCATATCTGTAACATAATGGAACTTAAGTCCCTTAATATACTTTTTATTAATTTCATCAATATCAGCTTTATTCTGCTTACAAAGTATAATCTCTTTGATCTTGGCTCTTTTGGCAGCAAGAATTTTTTCTTTAATACCTCCTACTGGCAGTACTTTACCTCTTAATGTTATTTCACCTGTCATTGCTAATCTAGATTTTATCCTTTTTTGAGTGAATAAAGAAACCAGGGAAGTTAACATTGCGATTCCTGCACTAGGTCCATCCTTTGGAGTTGCACCTTCTGGAACATGAATATGAATATTATATTTATCAAAGATTTCAGGATCAATTCCAAATTCGTTAGAATTAGACTTTATATATTCTAAGGCTATTGTTGCAGACTCGGTCATGACCTTTCCTAGATTTCCTGTAATTGTCAATTTCCCCTTGCCTTTTGTTAGAATAGATTCGATAAAAAGTATGTCTCCTCCTACTCTAGTCCATGCCAAGCCGGTAACAACTCCAGCAATATCATTTGTCTCATATTCATCTTTGAGTAATTTAGATGATCCTAAAATGGTAGTTAAATCTTTAATGGAGATATTTGGGTCATAAGTAGTTTCAGTAGCTATATTTTTAGCACAAAATCTTACAATCTTTGCAATATTTTTTTCTAATCCTCTAACACCAGATTCTCGAGTATAACCTTCAATTACCTTTTCCATTATCTTACTACTAATTAGAAGTTGTTTCTTGGTTAATCCATGTTCTTTTATTTGTTTAGGAAGAAGAAACTTTTTTCCAATTTGTATTTTATCTTCAGTTGTATAACCACTAACATTGATTATTTCCATTCTATCTAATAATGCTGGTTGTATGTTTGATAAATTATTGGAAGTAGCTACAAACATTACCTTGGAAAGATCAAAACCTTTTTCTAAATAATTATCATAAAAATCATTGTTTTGCTCAGGATCTAACACCTCTAGCATGGCAGAAGACGGATCTCCAACATTGGATGAAGTCAATTTATCAATTTCATCAAGAACAAAAACAGGATTTGATGTATCTGCTTTTTTGATGTTTTGAATGATCCTTCCTGGCATTGCACCAATATAAGTTTTTCTATGCCCTCTAATCTCAGCTTCATCTCTTAGACCTCCAAGGGAAATTCTTACATATTTTCTTCCTATTGCCTCGGCAATAGATTTTCCTAATGATGTTTTACCTACACCTGGAGGACCTTGAAGACACAGAATTGGAGATTTCATATCTTTTCTTAGCTTTAACACTGCCAAGTACTCAATAATTCTTCTCTTAACATCTTCTAATCCAAAATGATCTCTATTTAATATTTTTTTTGCCTTTATTAAATCGAATTTATCCTCGGAAAACTCATTCCAAGGCAGATCTAGTAATAAATCTAGATAATTCCTTTGCACCGAATATTCAGAAACCTGAGGATTCATTCTTTGGAGCTTAGAAAGTTCTTTTTCAAAATGTTTTTTAATTTCACCGTCCCAATTCTTAGTTTTAGCTCTTTTTTTCATTTCATCAATCTCCGAATCATGGTTTACACCGCCAAGTTCCTCCTGAATTGTTTTCATTTGTTGATGTAAAAAGTATTCTCTCTGTTGTTGACTTAAATCATTTTGAACCTTAGACTGAATATCATTCTTTATTTTTAATTTCTTATACTCCACATTCATATGCTTTAAAGTTTTTAAAGCTCTTTTTTGCAAATCATTTGTTTGTAGTAGTAACTGCTTATCTTTAACTGGAAGATTTAAATTTGAGGAGACAAAATTTATTAAAAAAGACTTGCTTTCAATATTCTTAATTGCAAAAGATGCCTCGGAGGGAATGTTTGGATTTCTCTTGATTATTTCTAAGGATAAATCTTTTATTGAGTCTATTGTTGCTGAAAATTTAGAATTTGAGTTTCCAGGATTTTCTTCAGGATAGTCAATTATATTAGAAGTAATGTAAGGAGTTTCTGAAAGTACTCTTTCAATTTGAAATCTCTTTTTCCCTTGTATGATAACAGTCGTATTACCGTCAGGCATTTGGAGGACTTTTAATATTTTAGCTACTGTTCCGGTTGTGTAAATATCTTTTAGTTTGGGATCCTCAATATTTTCATCTTTTTGTGCTACAACGCCGATAAGTTTATTAAAATTATTTGCATCCTTAATAAGCTTAATTGATTTATCTCTAGAAGCTGTTATTGGAATTACAACTCCCGGAAATAAAACCGTATTTCTCAGTGACAGTATCGGTAAGGTTTGAGGAAGCTCTTCTTTACTTATTTCAATTTCATCTTCTGGTGTCATCAAAGGGATCAACTCAGAATTTTCATCAAGATCTTGGGCTGACAAATTGTCAATATTAAATAGATTTTTTTTATACATACATAAAAATAATTAGTGTATTTAAATAGCTTGTATCTGTAAAATGACAGTTTTACTAAAAACTACACTATATATAATTCAACTACTATGCCATTCAAAAATTACTATTTTGATATTTTATTTAACAGAAAAATAGATGGAATAAATAATAACGCAAAGAGTAAAATAGCTAACCTAATACTACCTGTAAAAACATCCATTGTTGCGTAAATTGCCGTCCCGATTACTATGCTTAGTTTTTGGGAAACGTCATAAAAACTAAAGTATGAGGTTGAGTATTTCACATCAATTAGTTTTGAGTATGTTGACCTAGACAAAGATTGTATAGCTCCCATTCCTAATCCAATAAAACCAGCTGCAAAATAAAATTGCAAGGGACTAGTTACGTAATAACCAAATAAGCATATTACTCCCCACAAAAGGTTAACTCCTATTAGTGTTTTAATGTTTCCGAAATAAATCGAAAATTTAGCACCTAAATAAGCTCCAACAGCGGCTAGAACCTGAATAACTATAATAGCTATTATTAGACCTGTTTGCATAGTTTCTTCAGAAGCCCAACTTATTTCATTTAAATCTGCTCCAAAGTAACTGGCAAGGAGGATAATTGTTTGTGTAGGAATAGTAAAAATAAAAAAAGACAATAAAAATATTCTGAGATTTTTATTTTTTTTAAGCTGCTTTAAAACAGTTATAAGCTGGTTAAATCCACTAAAAAGAGTTGATCTTGAATAGATGTTGGTTTTTTTGATATTGTAGAAGTTTTTACCCGGTAAATGATAAAAAGAATATTGACTAAAAAACAACCACCAAACCCCAACTAAGACAAAAGATATTTTTACCGCTTGAGTTTTATTGTTGAGATTAAAAAAATCGGGGAATTCGGTTAGGAATAAGCAAAATATTAACAGGATAATACTTCCTAGATAGCCCATTGAATAACCTTTAGCACTTGTTATATCCTGTTGTTCAATATTTGCAATGTCAGGAAGATAGGAATTGTAAAAAACCAAACTACCCCAAAAACCGACAACTGCAAAAAAGTAATAAATCATTCCCAGGTCAAAATTATTTTGGTCAAATGTGTATAATAAAATACACGAAACAGCACCTAAATAACAAAACAACTTCATGAACAGCTTCTTATATCCTGTGTGATCAGCAATACCAGATAATATCGGTGAAATTATAGCTAATATTATAAATGTGAAAGATGAAACATAACCTATAAATGCATCATTTTCAATAGAATTCATCCAAAGAAAATTAACCGGATCTCCCTTGGTAATACTTTTAAAATAAATTGGAAATATTGCTGTTGAAATTACCAAAGGGTAAACCGAATTAGCCCAATCGTAGAAAGCCCAAGCATTTAATAATTTTTTATCACCTTTTTTATAAAGTCTCATTTAATTAAAATAAATTTGCATTGTTTTAAAAGTCATTAATATAGGAATATTTTAATCATTTATTAACTTATCTAAAATGAAAAATCATATAATTATAATTCTCATATTTTTTACTGCAACTAGCACACTTCAATCTCAAAACATACCAGATTCAAAAGATAAAATTATGAGCGAAAAAAAAATAGTTAAAACAGATCAAGAATGGAAAGCAATTCTAAGCGATGAAGAGTTTCGAATTTTAAGAAATAAAGGTACTGAATACCCTCATACTGGGAAATATAATCTTCATTTTGAAAATGGAGTTTACAATTGCAACGGCTGTAATACTCCGTTATTTGAAAGCAATCAAAAATTTGAGTCAGATTGTGGATGGCCGAGTTTTGACGATGCCATTGACGGAGCTGTAAAATATGTTGATGATTTTACTCATAATATGGTTAGAACCGAGATAGTTTGCGTTAAATGTGATGGTCATTTAGGACATGTTTTTGATGATGGACCTACAGAAACCGGTAAGAGATATTGTGTGAATTCTATCAGTATTGACTTTAAAAAAAATTCGAATAAAAAATAGTATATGAATAATTATGATATAATAGTATTAGGAAGTGGCCCTGGTGGATATGTTACAGCAATTAGAGCTTCTCAGTTAGGTTTCAAAACTGCTGTAGTTGAGAAAGAAAGTTTAGGCGGTGTTTGTTTAAATTGGGGGTGTATTCCTACAAAAGCTCTTCTCAAATCTGCTCAGGTTTTCGACTATTTAAATCACGCCGAAGATTACGGATTTAAAATCGAAAAATTTAGCAAGGATTTTAATAAAATTATTTCCAGAAGCAGAAATGTTGCATCTGGAATGAGTAAAGGTGTTAATTTTTTAATGAAAAAAAATAAAATTGACGTCTTGAAAGGTTACGGAAAGGTTAAAAAAAATAATATAGTTTCGGTTGACGATAATGATTATTCAGCAAAACATATTATTATAGCTACTGGAACTAGATCGAGAGTCCTTCCCTCAATTGAACAAGATGGTAAACAAATCATCGGCTACAGGGAAGCAATGACATTGGAGAAACAGCCAAAAAGTATAACTATTGTAGGATCAGGTGCTATTGGGATAGAGTTTGCATATTTTTACAATAGTATGGGTACTAATGTTACTGTTATTGAATATTTACCGAATATAGTCCCTGTTGAAGACGAAGATGTTTCAAAGACTTTAGAAAAATCATTTAAGAAAAAAGGTATAAAAATAATGACTTCATCAGAAGTAATTTCAGTAGAAAAACAAAAAGATAAAGTAATTGCTACAGTCAAAAATAACGGAAAAGAAGTGAAAATAGAATCCGAAATACTTCTTTCCGCAGTAGGCATTAAGTCAAATATCGAAAATATTGGACTGGAAGATGTAGGAATTGCTGTTGACAGAGATAAAATATTGGTTGATAAGTACTACAGCACAAATATTCCCGGTTATTATGCGATTGGAGATGTGGTTGCTGGTCCTGCCTTAGCGCATGTAGCTTCAGCAGAAGGAATTTTGTGTGTTGAAAAGATTGCTGGCCACAATGTTTCTCCGATTGATTATGGAAATATCCCAGGTTGTACATATTGCAGTCCTGAGATTTCAAGTGTTGGATTAACCGAAAAACAAGCCATTGAAAAAGGCTATAAAATTAAAGTTGGGAAATTCCCTTTTTCTGCCTCTGGAAAAGCAAGTGCATCAGGAACTAAAGAAGGTTTTGTAAAAGTTATATTTGACGAAAAATATGGAGAATGGCTGGGTTGTCATATGATCGGAGCAGGTGTTACAGATATGATAGCAGAAGCAGTGCTAGGAAGAAAACTAGAAACTACAGGTACAGAGGTGTTAAAAGCAATTCATCCACATCCAACTATGTCAGAAGCTGTTATGGAAGCTGTAGCAGATGCATATGATGAAGTTATTCACTTGTAATAAACGCGTGAACTGCCATCTCATAAGACTTAAGTCCAAAACCGCAGATTACCCCACGCACTACCTTTGATATTAAAGATTTGTGTCTAAATTCTTCTCGTTTGTGAACATTTGATATATGAACCTCAATAACCGGTGATTCAATTGCTGAAATTGCATCAGCAATTCCAACTGACGTATGAGTATAGGCTGCTGCATTTATAATTATACCAGAGTAAGAAAATCCAACTTCGTGTAATTTATCGATTATTTCACCCTCAATATTTGACTGATAATAATCAATATTAATATTAGAATTTGATTCTCTAAGAGATTTTAAAAAATCATCAAAACTAACCTTTCCGTATATACCAGGCTCACGTTTACCTAATAGATTTAAATTTGGACCATTAATGATGATAATATTTTTCATTTCGTAAATTTATTAAAATTAGTATATAATCATACAAAATGAAATGGAAAGATTCAATCAATGATTTTAAAGATTATTTAAGGATCGAAAGAGGTCTTAGTAATAACTCGATTTTAAGTTATGAAAACGATTTAAATAAACTGAGAAATTTCATAAAAAAGAACGATAAAAGTATTAAACCTAATGAGGTTACATCAGAAATTATTAAAGAATTTATTTATCATGTTTCTAAAGAAATAAAATCGAATTCTCAATCAAGAATAATTTCAGGAATAAGAAGTTTTTATGATTATCTATTATTTGAAAAAATCATAAAATTCAATCCTCTAACGAATATTGAATCCCCCAAATTAACAAGAAAATTACCAAGTACCCTTTCTGAGAATGAAATTAATATTATGATTAATAATATTAATAAAAATAAAAAAGAAGCTGAAAGGAATGTTGCCATAATAGAAACTCTTTACGGATGCGGCTTGAGAGTTAGTGAATTAATTGGATTAAAAATTTCAGATTTGTTTTTTGAAGAAGACTTTATAAAGGTTACAGGAAAAGGCAATAAGCAAAGATTAGTTCCAATTAGTAAGGTAAATAAAGATTATATTAATTTATACATCAGTAATTCTAGGACTAAATTAAAAATCAGTTCAAACTTTAGCGATATTTTATTTTTGAACCGAAGGGGTAATTCTCTATCGCGTGCTATGATTTTCACAATTATAAAAAATCTTGCAAAGATATCAGGAATTGAAAAAAATATTTCTCCTCATACTTTTAGACATTCTTTTGCAACTCATTTACTTGAAAATGGTGCAGATTTAAAAACAATTCAGCAATTATTAGGTCATGAAAGCATAACAACTACAGAAATTTACATGCATTTAGATAATAAAGCACTAATAAAAGTAATGGCTAAGTTCCACCCTAGATCTAATATTACTTAGCAATATTTACCGATCTGGTTTCTCTTATTACAGTAACTTTTACTTGACCAGGATACGTCATTTCAGTTTGAATTTTTTGTGAAATTTCAAATGATAATTCTGAAGACTGATCGTCACTAATTTTTTCACTTTCAACCATTACCCTAAGCTCTCTTCCCGCTTGAATCGCATAGGCTTTCTCGACACCATCAAATTCCATCGCTATCTGTTCTAAATTCTTTAATCTTTCAATATAAGAATCTAAAACTTGTCTCCTTGCACCAGGCCTTGCACCTGACATTGCATCACAAACTTGAATAATTGGAGATATTAAACTATCCATGTCGATTTCATCATGATGAGCACCAATAGCATTACAAACATCAGATTTCTCACCAAATTTCTCGGCCCATTGCATACCCAAAATGGCATGGGGAGTTTCAATATCTTTTTCAATACTAGGTACTTTTCCAATATCGTGCAATAGTCCAGCTCTCTTAGCTGATTTAGCATCTATTCCCATCTCTGAAGCCATTATAGCACATAATTTTGCAACTTCCTTTGAATGCTGTAATAAATTCTGACCATAAGATGATCGATACTTCATCCTACCGACATATTTAATTAACTCAGGATGTAAACCGTTTATTCCTAAATCAATCACTGTTCTTTTACCAACTTCAATAATCTCTTGATCAATTTCTTTTTTTGTTTTTCTGACAACTTCTTCTATTCTAGCCGGATGTATTCTTCCGTCTTTAACTAATTTATGTAGAGACATTCTAGCAATTTCCCTTCTTATTGAATCAAAACAAGATAGAATTATAGCCTCTGGCGTATCATCTACTATTATCTCGACCCCTGTTGCTCCCTCCAAGGCCCTAATGTTCCTACCTTCTCTTCCAATTATTCTTCCCTTAAGATCATCAGATTCAATATTGAAAACAGAAACGGTATTATCTATTGTTTCTTCAGCACCAATTCTTTGGATTGTATTTAATATAATTTTTTTCGCATTTTCTTTAACAGAAAGATCCGCTTCCTCCATTTTTTTCTTAGCATAAACTAATGCATCATTATCAGCTTCTATTTTAAGAGACTTTAATAAGCTTTCTTTCGCTTCATTTTTTGTTAAGCCAGAAATCTCCTCGAGTTGTTTTATTTGAGTTTTTTGAACAATTTCTATTTCTTCCTCCTTTTTATTTAAAGAACTACTTTGTCTTTCGAAATTTTCTATTTTTATTTCCAACTCGGAATTTAATGACTCATTCTTTTTGATTAACGAATCAATTTTTGATTCTTTTAATGCGGTATCTCTCTCAAGTATTTTGACTTTATCCTCTCTGGAGAAAATTATCTTCTCGTGTTCAGACTTCAACTCAAGAAATTTTTCTTTTGCTTGTAAAATTTTATTCTTTTTGATGTTTTCACCATTTTGCTCAGCATCATTTATTATTTTTTTAGCATCTTTTTTTGCTTTACTAAGTAGCCCTAAAGATTTATTTTTATTAAGTACTCTTAAGAAAAATATACCTAAAATAAAACCCGTAGATAAGGCTATAATTAAATTTGTTGTTATTTCCATTTTTAAATTTTTTTCATAAAAAAACCTACAAATGTTTCTTATTTAAACTCCTTTTTAACAGGTTTAGGGCTACAAGATTGATCAAAAATCTGAGTAAATCAGCACGATTTAACAACCTAAACTCACCCTTCTTAATTGATTAGCGTTGAGTTTACAAAAAAACAAATGTAGGTAGTTTATAATACCTTTAAAAGAAACTAAGTCTTTGGATTTAACATCAAAATCAGTTTAGAAATTCTATTTTCTACACTATTTAAAATGTCTTCCTCGTTTAGACTTTCTTGTTTCTTGCTTGATGCAATTTGTAATGCGCACATTGCCAATGCATCTTGCTTGTCCTGAACAGAGTAATTTTGTTCAAATTTTTTTATCAAACCGTTTATTTGTTGAGCAGCAATTCTTAAGCCTTCTTCCTGGGATGGATTAATCGTTAATGGATAAACCCTATTAGCAACAGATACCTTAATTTTTAACTTGTCACTCATAAATTACTCTGATAATTGCGAAATACAAACTTCTATCTCTCTGATAAGAAGATTAATTTCGCCTTTTGTTTCATTAATATCATTTTCACTACCTGAAATAGTGCTTGCTATTTTCAATGCTTTAAACTTGTCATCTAACAGGTTAAAGCTCTTTTCAACATCATTTTTTTCAATTGATAAATTTTTATTTTCAGCTCTTAACTTTTTATTGATAGTACTTAGGTTTTCAATTTCTAAGATATTTTCTTTGATTCTGTTTTCTAAATCAGCGAGAAGAGCATTAATTTTATCCATTACAAAACACTATTAAACAAATTTAACATTCAAATTTAAATTTTCAGAGTTTTTCATTTAATAATTATTTAATAATACTATTTTAGTCCCTATGAGAGCTTATTTATTTCTTATAATTATTTTATTGAGTTCACAACTAAAGTCACAAAACTCTGGTGATTATCCTGTGGATATTCCGATTATTTTATCTAGTAGTTTTGGGGAATTAAGACCAAATCATTTTCATTCAGGTATAGATATTAAAACTCAGGGAATTGAAGGTTTTGAGGTGTTTTCAATTGGCGATGGATACATCAGCAGAATTCAAATAACCTTGGGTGGAAATGGAAAAGCCTTATATATAAAACATGATAATGGTCAATCTAGTGTTTACGCACATCTGAAAGAATTCTCACCCAGAATTGAGCAAATTGTAAAGAATATTCAATATTCTAACAAATCATATACCTTAAGGAAATATCCCAAAGCAGATGAGTATCGAATCTCAAAAAAAGAAGTTATCGGATATAGCGGAAATACTGGACGCAGTACTGCACCACATCTACATTATGAATTGAGAGATGAGAATGATAAACCATTAAACCCTATGGCTTATAAATCTTACGCTGTTGAAGACACTATCCCTCCTATTTTATTAGATGTTTATTTTAAGAAAATTTTCCTCGACGATAGGGGTGTTTTAAGCTATAATCAATCTGATTTTTCAAAGTTGAATCTAAAAAAAATCAATTCATCTATTTATGTTAGTGATACCCTAAAAATTAACGGTTTAATTGGCTTTGGTGTCAATAGTTACGATAAAATGAATAATACCTGGAACAAAATGGGTTTATCCTCCATAGAAACTAACGTAAATGGAGAAAAGGTGTTTGAAATGGATTTTAATAAATTCTCATTCGACGAATGGGGTCACATTAATAATTTTATAGACTATGCTACCTATAAAAAATTTAAATATAGGATTCAAAAGCTCTTTATAGAAAAATCTAATCCGTTAAGCATGTATAACAGAAAATTGGGAGATGGTTTTGTTGAAATTAATGAAGATGAACTAAACTACCTCTATACTATAAAGCTATCTGATTACAATAAAAATCTTACCGAGGTTTTAATTCCCATTGAATTTGATGATGGTCAAGAAAAAAAAATAAAAGAGGTTAATTCTGATCATTTGTATTACATAAATAATGATAGTATATATGATATAAACCTAAAAAATTCATCTATTAAAATTTTCAATAACACCTTTTATAGTGATACATTTCTTGATTTTACGGAAAAAAAAGATTATTTACATCTAGATATGGACACTATTGCGCTATTAAAACCTATTACAATTAAATTTAATTTAAATCGTTATGAAAAATCAATGGTAGATAAATTATTTATTGCAAAAATGGATGATATTGGAGGTTATTCGTTTGTATCTAACTCTATACAAAATGATAAAATGATTGCAAGAGTCAAAACTCTTGGTGACTATCAACTAAACAGTGATACCATCCCTCCTAGGGTAAACCTGTTAAATATTAGAGAGAATCAATGGGTATCAAATTTAAAAAAAATTAAAATTAAAATTTCAGATAAACAATCTGGAATAAAATCCTATAATGCATGGATTAACGGACAATGGGTATTATTAGAATATAATCCAGCTAAAGGAATTTTGAGTTATGATTTTAGAGATAATGTTAATTCATCAACAACAAGAAATAATTTATTGATTAATATTGAAGATAATTCAGGGAATATTTCAGAGAGTGAAACTATTTTTTACAGAAAAATTAAATGATAAAGAATTTATTAATATTTATTTTTTTATTTATAACGACTATTGGTTTTTCTCAGGAGTCTGTAATCACGGGTTTAATTCTAAATCAGGATAATTTACCTGTCGAAAATGTTAATATATCCGCAAAAGATAATATCGGAACTACCAGCGATATTAATGGATATTATAAAATTAAATTGATCCCTAATAAAACACATGAATTGATTTTCACTCATATTAACTATGAAAAAATAAAATTATCAATTGAATTAGAAAATAATGAAGTTTTCGAATTCAATCCCTTATTAAGCCAAAAATTTGAACAAATTTCAGAAGTAGTGATTAAAGGTAATTCAAGAGATCAAATAAAATCAATACTAAACCTTTCTCCTGAAAAATTGAGAAATATTAAAGGAGTTCAACCTGGAATTGAAAATATTTTAAAGACTCTGCCTGGGGTTAGCATAAATAATGAGATGAGTTCTCAATACTCTGTTAGAGGAGGAAATTATGATGAAAATCTAATATATGTTAACGGAATTGAAATTTACAGGCCATTACTTGTTCGATCTGGTCAGCAAGAAGGTTTAAGTTTTGTCAATTCTGAAATGACAGAAAATGTTAAATTTTCATCTGGTGGGTTTGAATCAAAATACGGAGATAAAATGTCTTCAGTTTTAGATATTAGATACAGAGTTCCAAAGAAAAATGATTTTAAAATAAATACAAGCTTACTTGGTGCAAGTATTATTTCAGATAATATTTTTAGGGATGGAAAGATAACTAATATGCTAGGAGTAAGGTATAGAAATAACAGTCTACTTGTTAATTCTAAAGAGACAGTCTCAAATTTCACTCCTTCTTTTTTAGACATTCAAAATTCCTTAAATATAAAGCTTAGCAAAAAACTAAATATTGGGAGTATTTTAAATTACTCAAGAAACTCTTATAACTTTAAACCTGTAAATAGACAAACAAATTTTGGTACAATTCAAGACCCTCTAGCACTAGTTATTTTTTATCAAGGTGAAGAAAAAGACAACTATACTAGCTATTTTAATTCTATTTATATTGATTACAAGTTGAATTCGACAACAGACATTAATCTAACTTCTTCATTTTATAATTCAAATGAAAAAGAATATTATGATATTCTTGCTCAATATAATTTAGCCGAAGTAAATACTAATATTGGAAGTGAAGATCTTGGAGAAATAGAATTTAGCCAGGGTGTTGGTAGTCAGCTTAATCATGCTAGAAATAATTTAAATGCTCAAATTTTCAATATTGATTCTAAAATCAAATACATAAAAAACAAAAATGAGTTTAATCTCTCTTTAAAATACTCAAGCGAGCGTATAAACGACAGAATCGTTGAGTGGGAAGTGATTGATTCTGCCGGCTACCTAATTGACCCCCCTTTCATTTTAAACCTTTCTGAGCAGCCCTATGAACCAAATGAGGGCCCTATCGTTCCGTTTCAAAATATCCGATCAACAACAAAAACAAAAATCAACAGAATTCAATCTTATTTACAATGGGAAAATGAAAGTTTTCTAAAAAATAGTAAGATTTATTATAATATCGGGTTACGTCACCATATGTGGAAAATTAATTCGAATAAATTTAAATCAGTAATCAGTCCCAGATTACAAATAAGTTTAATACCAGACTATAATCCGAATATGATTTACCGATTCAAGTATGGTATTTACAACCAACCCCCTTTTTATAAAGAACTAAGAGCTTATGACGGATTATTAAACGAAAATGTTTTGGCACAAAAATCCACTCATTATGTAATTTCAAATGAATATAATTTTGACATGTGGGATCGATCTTTTAAGTTGAGCTCAGAAATATATTATAAAGATCTTAAGGATATAAACCCATATACACTGGAAAATGTAAGAATAAGATATTCAGCAACTAATAATTCAAAAGCATATGCATATGGATTAGACGTTAGGATAAATGGTGAGTTTGTCAAAGGAACAGAGTCATGGTTTAGTTTTGGCTATTTAAAAACAGAAGAAAATATTGATAACAGAGGATTTATTCCCAGACCAACAGATCAGAGATTAAAATTTGGAGTTCTTTTTCAAGATTATGTTCCAAATATTCCTAAACTTAAAATGTTTATAAACTTGGTTTATAATACTGGACTTCCTGGTGGATCGCCAAGTTATGCCGATTCTTATGAATATTTAAACAGACTACCAGATTATAAAAGAGCTGATATAGGTATTTCTTATGAGATTAAAGGAAAATCTAAAAAATCGGTGATAAATAAATTTGATAAAATATCTTTTGGAATAGAGATTTTTAATATGTTTGATATGCAAAATTCTATCACCAATACCTGGGTTAGAGATGTATATTCCAAAAGACAATATAGTATACCAAATTATCTTACGCCTAGAATCTTTAATTTAAATTTAGATATTGATTTTTAGATAATAAGCTTCTTCAGTTCTAGTATAGTATAGTCAATATCTTTTTTTGTGTTAAAAATACTAAATGAGAAACGCAGTGAAATATTTTCATTGTCCTGCTTATTTTGTATTTCATTAAGAACATGAGATCCATTATCACTTCCACTTTGACAGGCACTACCTTTCGAACATGCAATCCCTTTCATATCTAATTTAAACATAAATAAACCACCGGTTTTTTTATCAATTGGTAACAAAACATTAACTAATGTGTACGTAGATTTATCAGCTTCCCCTGAGGTTCCATTAAATTTTACACCCTTAATTTCATTTGAAATCTTAGAAATAAAGTAATTCTTTATATCAGTTACATACTTTTTTTCATTAACCAAGTTTTTCAAAGAAATTTTCAAGGCCTCAGACATTCCATAGATATTGTGAACTGACTCTGTTCCTGCACGAAATCCTTTTTCTTGCATTCCTCCAGTTATAAATGACCCTAATTTGGTGTTTTTCCTTACAAATGCAAATCCAACGCCTTTGGGACCATGAAATTTGTGAGCACTCGCAACAAAAAAATCAAGTTGTAACTTATTAAAATCTAAATCATAATGTCCGATTGATTGAACAGTATCACTATGAAATAATGCATTATATTTTTTACATAAATCTGAAATCAGTTTTATATTTGAAATATTACCAAGTTCATTATTAATATGCATTAAACTAACTAAAGTTTTTTCAGATGAACTTTCAAGAATACTCTCTAAATCATCATAATCAATATCACCGTTTGAATGTATTTTCACATAGGTAATTTTGATGTCATTACATGTTAAAAGATAATCAATTGTATGAGTAACAGCATGATGTTCAATTTTTGAAGATATTATATGCTTTACATTTAAGTTTTTTACACAATTTCTTAGAATCATATTGTCGCCTTCGGTACCTCCAGAGGTAAAAATTATTTCAGAAGAGGATACATTTAAAAGGGCGGCAATTTCCTTTCTAGATGTTTCAACTATAGATTTAGAAGATCGACCATAACTGTGTGTAGATGAGGGGTTTCCATATTCATTTTTAATCACTTTGGTGATTGAATCGGCAACCTCGTCTCTTACCTTTGTAGTAGCTGCATTATCAAGATAAACTTTAGACATAGAAGTTGGTTAGCATTACTAATTTAAAAATTTATAGCTCAAATTCCTTTAATGAAGAGATAATTATATCTACACAGTTGTTCAACTGCTCTTCGTTAATTATTAGAGGGGGAGCAAATCTTATAATATTTCCATGAGTAGGCTTAGCTAATAGACCCTTCTCTGCCATATTTAAACATATATTCCAGGCAATATCACTTCCTTCATTATCATTTATCACTATCGCATTTAAAAGACCTTTTCCTCTTACTTTGGTCACAATCTTGTGGTTATTTGAAAACTCTGTAAGTCTTGTTCTAAATACTTCACCCATAGCTTCTGCATTTTCGGCTAATTTTTCTCTTTCCACAACTTTTAAAGCAGCAATAGCCACTTGACAAGCTAGAGGGTTACCACCAAATGTAGAGCCATGTTCACCAGGCTTAATTGTCAACATGACTTCGTTTGAAGCTAATATAGCTGATACAGGGAATACACCACCCGAAAGAGCTTTACCTAAGATCAAAATATCAGGCTTAAAACCATGATGATCACAGCAAAGCATCTTTCCCGTTCTGCCTATTCCTGTTTGTACTTCATCAGCAATAAATAAGACATTATTTTTTTTACATAAATTGTAAGCTTCTAGGAGATAATTTTCATCAGGAACTACAACACCAGCCTCACCTTGAATCGGCTCAACCATAAAAGCAGCTACATTAGAGTCTTGAAGTGCATTGTCTAGAGCCTCTATGTCATTGTATGGTATTATTTCGTAACCAGGCATGAAAGGGCCAAAACCATTTGTACTGGCAGGATCAGTTGAGGAGGAAATTGCACCCAAAGTTCTACCCCAGAAATTACCTTCAACAAAAATTATTTTAGCACAATTTTGAGGAATCTTTTTCACATCATAAGCCCATTTTCGAGCTAACTTTACGGCTGTCTCACCACCCTCTACCCCAGTGTTCATAGGCAAGACTTTATCATAACCAAAGAATTGGGTTATAAACTTCTCATATTGACCTAAAATATTATTATGAAAAGCCCTAGATGTAAGGGTTAATTGCTTAGATTGAGCTGTTAATGCTGAAATAATCTCTGGATGACAATGCCCTTGATTAACAGCTGAATATGCTGATAAAAAATCATAATACTTTTTACCTTCTACATCCCACAAAAAAATCCCACTTCCTTTTTCTAGTACAACTGGCAGAGGATGATAATTGTGAGCTCCATACTTATATTCAAGATCAATTAGATTTTTAGATGTCAACATACTATTATGTATTATATATATTTTATTTTAGCCCAAATTTATGAATTATATTTCGTTTGATATTTAACAATTTTAAAATTGGGTCGTAAAAGAAAAAAAAATATTATTTTAAAAAACATCGAACTTAATGATGCTGGATCTTTGGGAAAAGCATTATCAAAAGTAGAAGATCAAAAAATTATTTTCACTAAATACGGAGTACCTGGAGATATTGTAGATATTCAGGTAAGAAAAAAAAGGAAATCCTACATTGAAGGAGATATTGTAAAGTTTCATAACTATTCGAAAAAGAGAACTGAACCAAAATGTAAGCATTTCGAATTATGTGGAGGTTGTAGTTGGCAAAATATGAAGTATGAGGATCAGTTGTATTACAAAAGTAAAGAGGTAGCCAACAATCTTGAAAGGATAGCAAAAATATCCCCAGAAAAAACACTCCCGATTATAAAATCAGATAAAAAATATTATTATAGGAATAAAATGGAATTTTCTTTTAGCAACTCTAGGTGGATAACCGCGAATGAAATTGAATCTGACAGAATAATTAAAAATAAGAATGCTCTTGGATTTCACAAATCTGGAATGTGGAGTAAGGTTATTGATATCGAAAAATGTTTTCTACAAGCTAATATTTCAAATAAAATTAGAAATTATATCAAAAATAGAGCAATCGAATTAGGATTAGATTTTTTTGATTTAAAAATTCAAAAGGGTGACATACGTACACTAATCATTAGAAATACAACACTGAATGAAATAATGGTTTTAGTTCAGTTTTTTAAAGATTCCCAAAAAGCACAAAAGCTCTTAGCGGATTTAAAAGACAAGTTCCCTGAAATATCCTCAATAATGTATGTCATAAACAACAAAAAAAATGATACATTTTATGATTTAAATGTGATTTGCTACAGTGGTACAGATTATATAAATGAAAAAATTGGTGATTTGAATTTTAAAATTTCGGCTAAATCATTTTTTCAGACTAATTCCTACCAAACAACAAAACTGTATAACATAGTTAAAAAATTTGCAAATCTAAAGGGTGATGAGCTTATATATGATCTTTACTCAGGAACAGGCACCATTTCACTATTTCTGTCAAAATACGCTAAAAAAGTTATCGGAATTGAAACAGTTAATGATGCGGTAATTTCCGCAAAAGAGAATGCTGAATTTAACAAAATCACCAACGCTACATTTATTCAAGGAGATGTTAAGAAGATTCTTACAGAAGGAGTAAAAGACTACATAAATCCTGAAATAATAATATTAGATCCACCTAGAAATGGTCTTGATAGATCTGTAATTGATTCAGTTGTTTCTATAAAACCCAATAAAATTATTTATGTTAGCTGTAACAGCTCTACCCAAGCCAGAGATATTGAAATCTTCAAAGAATTTTATGATTTAAAAATATCTCAGTCAATTGACATGTTTCCACAAACATATCATGTTGAAAATGTTGTACTTTTAGAAAAAAAATGTAATGAATAGTCGTTATTGGATTGTACCGATAATCTTTGTTTTGCTGACTTGCGAAAGTGATGATATCTGTCCGGAATCTACGCAAACAACACCAAGAATAGTTATAACCTTTTATGACATCAACAACCCCAATGAAAAAAAGAATGTTGAAAGCCTAGGAATATACACAGTCAATGATGGTCAAATAAATATTATTGAGGGGTTTGACGGTATAAATACGGATTCTATTGCTATTCCGCTGAGGGACGATGAGTTTGAATCAAATTTTAAGTTAAGTAAAGATTTTTCAGATGCGACTGTTATTCCGAGCGGCCAAACTAACCATGTATATTTTAACTACGAGATTAATGAAATTTTTGTTTCTAGAGCCTGTGGTTTTATAAATAACTACAATTTATCCCTAGCTCTTCCATACGACCCCGCAGATACTTCAGATCCAACAAGTTGGATCTCAGACATCATTATTTTAAATGATTCAATAACTAATGAAAACCTATCACATGTTAAAATCCTACATTAGTTTATTGATAGTATTTACATGCTCGTTTAGCTTTGCAACAAACAATAAACAGCAAAATGATACATTAAATAAGTTTGGAATTAGAGCCGGTATTGATATTCAAAAAATAATCAGATCTGCAACAAATAATGAATATAATGGATTATCCATAAATGCAGATATTAGAATTAAAAAATCACTCTACATATCTTCAGAAATCGGGAATGAAGAAAAAATGACAAATACGGATTATATTAGATCCACTTCAAAAGGAAATTACATAAAATTTGGAACTAAATTTAAGCTTAATAAAAATTTAAAAGGAAATCAAAATTTGACATATAGTGGTGCTAATTTAGGATACAGTTCGTTCAATCAAACAATTAATAGCTACACTATTTATAATGAAAATAATTCAATCTGGGGAATTTCAACGATAAATAACCCTTTGTATTCACCTGATTTAAATGCTTTATGGTTTGAGTTAATATTCGGTTTAAAAACTGAAATATTTAATAATTTATTTTTAGGATTGGAGATACAACTTAAAAATATCCTGTCAGAAAAAACAGGTAATCAAATAACAAATTTTTATATTCCAGGATTTAATAGAACATTTGACGGATCTTCAATCGGAGCAGGCTTCAGTTATACAATTTCATATCTAATTCCTGTTATCAAGAAATAAAATTATTTTTTTATTTTTTTTGTACCAGGATAAATCTGATAGTTAAGTAATCTTGACTCCAAACCAGCATTAAATAATTTGATTTTTTTTGAAGCCCTTAGACCTATTGACTTAATAGCTTCCAAATTTGCGGTTATTATCCAAACATTTGAAAATTGATAATTATTTTTAAGCACGTCCCCTATTGACTTATACAATATCTTTACATCCGCTGAAATGCGCTTATCATAAGGTGGATTAATCATTATAAATAACTCATCTTTGTCATCTTTTGAAGATTTTAGAAAATCTTTTGCAACCACCTCAATATCAACATCTACCTGACTAAGTTCTATATTTTTTTCTGCTTTTTTTATCATTGTATTTGAGATATCAAAACCGTACAAATCATAATCGAATTCTATCATTTTTTTTAACGCAGATTCTTCAATTAATTCAAATAGGTTCTCATCCCAATCTTTCCACTTTTCAAATGCAAAAAATGTACGATTTAGGTTAGGAGCTATATTCCTTGCAATCATGGCAGCTTCAATTAAAATAGTACCTGTTCCACACATAGGATCTAAAAAGTCAGACTTTTTATCCCATCCAGACATTAACACCATACCAGCAGCTAAAACCTCATTCAATGGGGCATGTGAATTGTATTTTTTATAACCTCTTTTGTGTAGAGATTCCCCAGAACTATCTATTGAAACTGTACAGTAATTTCTGCTAATATGAATTTCAATTTTTAAATCTGGATTATCGCTATTTATATTAGGTCTATTTTTAAATTTATCTCTGAACCTGTCAACTATAGCGTCCTTGGCTTTTAAAGATGTATATTTTGAATTATTAAAAACTTTAGAATGAAAAACAACAGAATTAATAACAAAACTTGAATCTATATCAATTAAATCCTCCCATTTAAAATCATATATTTTTTTATAGTAATCATCTAAATCTTTAAATCTAAAATCAAATATTGGTTTTAAAATTTTAAGGGCAGTTCTAAGGCATAAATTTGATTTATATAAAAAACCTTTATCACCATAAAAACTTACGCTTCTCAATCCTTTTTCAATTTTCTGAGCTCCCAAACCTAACAATTCATCGGCTAAAACATCTTCAAAACCATGAAAGGTTTTAGCAATCATCTTAAAATTTTGATTATTATCTTTCTTCTTCATTAATTTTCTAATTTCCATTTATTTTTAAGCTCGAACAAGTCATATTTAATAAATGACTCGTTATAGTCTAAAATATTATCTCTAATAGATCTTTGTATAACATCTTCAATATAGTAGTCTGAAATATCAAAAATAGGGTTAAACTCTCTTTTTAAATTCATGTTAAAAAATTTTGCAGTTGTATTATACAAAAATGCTCTTATTCCATTTCTCAAACTTTTTACCAAACTATAGGTTGTTTTACCTGTTTGTCTGTGAATTAATTTAATTAAAATTTGTCCTTCTGTCTGGGTTAACTTACTTAATTCTTCTGTAAACTCTTCTTCTAAAAATTTTTGAACTTTTTTAGTATATCTCTTTTTTTTTCTTTTTTTACTTATCTCACTTAATTCTAAATTTAAAGACTTTAATCTTTCTGAAGCCATAACTGCGTATGGGTAGACCTTGAGTGTTTTTCTTTTTAAAATCAAATATTTTCTGATCTCTTCAGAATTTCTATACGGTCTTTTTGGAAGTAGAACTACTTCACCTAATTCTATTGACCCTTTTACAATTGTATCTCCGTATATTTTAATATACTCTTTATTGACAAGGGCATCAGTAGGCTCCTGCGAAAAACCATTCATGATTAAAGAAAAAGATATAATAAAAGAAAATAATTTCAATTGAGAATAAATATTTAATAATTGATAAAATTATATATAATTAATAAAGAAATCATTATTATTTTTACATATATAAAATTAAATTTAATAAAATGAGCAGTAAAAGCATACTAAATAATAAATCGCTAAAATTTCTTGAACAATACTTAAATAATCCGTCACCCACAGGATATGAATGGGAAGGACAAAAAATATGGATGAATTATTTAAAGCCTTATGCTGATGATTTTATTACCGACACTTATGGTTCTGCAGTTGCTGTAATTAATCCTGATCATAAATATAAAGTAGTTATTGAGGGGCATTCTGATGAAATTTCATGGTATGTTAATTACATTTCTGAAAAAGGACTTATTTCAGTTATTAGAAACGGCGGAAGTGATCACCAAATAGCACCAAGTAAAATTGTTAATATCCATACCGATAAAGGCATAGTCAAAGGAGTTTTCGGATGGCCTGCAATTCATACAAGAAGAGCATCAAAAGAAGAAACTCCTAAATTAGATAACATTTTTATTGACGTTGGCTGTAAGAATAAAAAAGATGTTGAAAAACTTGGAGTTCACGTAGGGTGTGTTATTACTTACCCAGATCCCTTTCATATTTTAAACAAAGATAATTTTGTTTGTAGAGCACTAGATAACAGAATAGGTGGTTTTATGATTGCAGAAGTAGCTAGATTATTAAAAGAAAATAAAAAGAAACTTCCCTTTGGCCTATATGTAACAAATTCTGTCCAAGAAGAAGTTGGCCTCAGAGGAGCTGAAATGATTACACAGACAATAAAACCAAATGTAGCTATAGTAACCGATGTCACACACGACACCACTACCCCGATGATTGATCAAAAAAAACAAGGATATTGTGAGTTGAATAAAGGTCCAGTTGTAACATACGCCCCAGCTGTACAGCAAAAACTTAGAGATTTAATACTTGATACTGCAAAGAAAAATAAGATTCCTTTCCAGAGAGCAGCATCGAGTAGATACACTGGTACAGATACTGATGCGTTTGCTTATAGTAATGGAGGAGTTCCATCTGCACTTATTTCACTTCCGCTGAGATACATGCACACAACTGTTGAAATGGTTCACAGAAATGATGTTGAAAATGTAATAAAGCTGATTTATAATACTGTATTAAATATTAAACCTGGAGAAGATTTTAGCTACTTTAAATAGTCATGTTTGAGAAAGAATATTTAGAAATTTATGATTCTTACGGAAATAGAACAGGAAAAAAAGCTTTAAAATCAATTATTCACAAAAGAGGTATCTATCACACTACAATTCATTTATGGATTTATACCAAAAAAGGAGATGTTTTAATTCAAAAAAGATCCATAAATAAAATATTAAATCCAGGCGTGTGGGATGTTTCAGTTGCTGGTCATATTCATTTTAATGAATCCTATATCGATGCTTTGGTTAGAGAAACTTTGGAAGAAACTGGGATAGCAATAAATATCACTGAACTATCTAAACTAGGTGTTTATAAAAGTTCTACAAAAAGCGGTGGAATAACCGATAACGAATTTCATCACACATATATTATACAGTTGGATAAAAAGTATATTGATTTAAATTTTAAAAACCAGGAAGTTGATGAACTAAAGCTGATATCACTTAATGAAATGAAATCATTATTAAAAAACAGTAAAAAGAATTTTTTTATTGGAATCAACAAAAAATACTATAAAGACGTTGTTGAAGAAATAACAAGAAAAACTATAAAGAATTATTAATTATTTCGTCAACAACTTCTGGATTCAGTAAAGTACTTATATCACCCAGGGAATTAAATTCTTTTGATGCAATTTTTCTTAAAATTCTTCTCATGATTTTTCCTGACCTAGTTTTTGGTAAACCAGATGTTAACTGTACTTTATCTAACTTTGCAATGGGTCCTATTTTTTTTGAAATAAGTTCGTTTATTTCAGATTTTATTTTTTTATTTCCTAAAGACATCCCTTTTAAAGTAATAAAGCCATACAATGCATTCCCTTTTATATCATGAGGAAAACCTACAATGGCAGATTCAGCTATATTTTCATGTTCATTAATAGCATCTTCGATAGGTGCAGTTCCGAGATTATGGCCAGAAACAATTATCACGTCATCTACCCTACCGGTAATTCTATAATTCCCATTTTCGTCTCTAAACGCACCATCTCCAGTAAAATACTTCCCTTTAAATGCAGAGAAATAAGTATTTATATATCTTTCATGGTTCCCCCATATAGTTCTTGCAATAGATGGCCAAGGGAATTTTATACATAATTTACCAACTTTATTATTTTCTTTGATCTCGTCACCATTATCATCCAATAGCAACGGCTGAATACCCAAAAAAGGTTTGGTAGCAAATGTTGCCTTATCTGGGATGACACCTGGAATTGACGAAATAAGTATTCCTCCTGTTTCTGTTTGCCACCATGTATCGACTATAGGGCACTTGGATTTACCTATGTTTTCATTATACCAATTCCAAGCTTCTTCGTTAATAGGCTCTCCAACTGTACCTAAAATTCTTAAAGATGAAAGATCATTGTCTTTAACAAAATTGACACCTTGTTTGGCAAGTGCTCTTATAGCGGTTGGGGCAGTGTAAAACTGTGAAACCTTATATTTATCTACAATTTTCCAAAATCTACTGTAATCTGGATAACTAGGAACTCCTTCAAACATTAATGTGGTTGCTCCATTACACAATGGACCATACAATATGTAACTATGACCTGTAATCCAACCAATATCTGCAGTACACCAGTAAACATCATTTTCTTTATATTGAAAAATATTTTTAAAAGTATAGGAAGTATAAACCATATATCCAGCTGTCGAATGAACCATTCCTTTTGGTTTTCCAGTAGAACCTGATGTGTATAAAATAAATAACGGATCTTCAGCATCCATTAACACAGGATTACAATAATCTTCAACAGATGAAATTATATCATCCAATAAGAAATCTCGATTCTTATCGATATTTATCTCCTCTTGAGTTCTATTAACCACCAAAACCTTCTGCTTATCGTTGCATTTTAACAAAGCATCATCAACTATACATTTTAAATTTAGTGTTTTTGGACCTCTAAAAGAGCCATCTGAGGTAATGGTTAAAGTACTATCACAATCGTTTATCCTTGTGGCTAAAGCCTCAGAAGAAAAACCTGCAAAAACAACAGAATGGATAGCACCAATTCTTGCACACGCCAAAACAGAAAATGCTAATTCAGGGATCATTGGAAGATATATACATACCCGATCTCCTTTCTTTATTCCTAAAGATTTTAAAACATTAGCCATTTTACAAACTTCAGTCAAGAGCTCAGAATATGTATAAGACTTTTCTTTTTCATTCACATTATTTGGTTCAAATAAAATTGCAATTTTATCCGGATTTTCTTTCACATGCCTATCGATACAATTAAAGGTGATATTTAATTTTGAATTCTCAAACCATTTTATTTTGGCTTTGTCAAAATTCCAATTAACAACAGAGGACCATTTTTTTTCCCAAACAAAGTTTTTTGAAGCAATATCATCCCAAAATTTAACGGGATTTTCAGTAGATTCAGCGTATGCTAAATCATAGTTTGCTTTATTATTAATTATATAATTATTCATTTTCCGGTATTCTAATATTATCAACCATTTTTTTTATGTGATCTGGTGTAGGAGAAGTAATATTCATAACAAAGAGAGCTACAATAAAATTTACCAACATAGCTATGGTTCCAAAACCTTCAGGAGATATACCAAACCAATAACCACTGGAGTCTCCTCCACCGAAAAAATTAAATTTAAATTTTAACATATAAAAAAGCATTAAACCAATTCCAGCTAGCATACCTGCAATTGCCCCTTGCTTATTCATTTTTTTATAAAATATTCCCATAACTATTGCCGGAAAAAAAGAAGAGGCAGCTAAACCAAATGCTAATGCTACCACCGCTGCTACAAATCCTGGAGGATTAATTCCAAAATAACCGGCAATGCATACTGCGAAAAAAGCAGAAATTCTTGCCGCAATCAATTCACCTTTTTCTGAAATATTCGGATATAAAACTCTCTTTATCAAATCGTGAGAAACAGATGCAGAAATTACCAATAATAAACCTGCAGCAGTAGACAAAGCAGCAGCCAACCCACCTGCAGCGACCAATGCAATCACCCAATTTGGTAAATTTGCAATTTCCGGGTTAGCCAAAACCATTATATCTCTATCAACATACAATTCATTTTCCTCACTGTTAACATAGTTTATTAAACCATCATTATTAATGTCTTTAAAACTTATTAATCCTGTACCCTCCCACTTTTTGAACCACTGTGGGACTTCAGCATAAGGTTTATTAGAAATTGTTTCAATAAGGTTGGTTCTAGCAAAAGCAGCTACTGCCGGAGCAGTTGTATAAAGTATAGCAATTAATAACAAAGCGATTCCTGCCGACTTTCTAGCATCAGCGACTTTTTTAACAGTGAAAAAACGAACTATAACATGTGGTAATCCTGCGGTACCTACCATTAATGCAAAAGTAATAGCAAAAATATCAATTAATGGTTTAGTATTATCTGTATACTCGTTAAAACCTAACTCTACATTTAAATTATCTAACTTTTCTAGTAAATATATAGACGAGCCGTCGTTAAGCTGATCCCCAAAACCTAATTGTGGAATTGGATTGCCTGTCATTTGAATTGAAATGAAAATTGCAGGTACCATAAAAGCAAAAATCAGAACGCAATATTGAGCAACTTGTGTATAAGTTATTCCTTTCATTCCACCCAAAACAGCATAAAATAAAACTATTAACATTCCTATTACCACACCTGTATTAATATCCACTTCAAGAAATCTAGAGAAGACAATGCCAACACCTCTCATCTGCCCAGCCACATAAGTGAAAGAAACCAGTAAAGCACAAAAAACAGCTACTAATCTTGCATTATTCGAATAATATCTATCTCCGATAAAATCGGGAACAGTGAATTTTCCAAATTTTCTTAAATAAGGTGCAAGTAGTAAAGCTAGTAAAACATATCCTCCTGTCCAACCCATTAAATAAACGGCACCGTCATAACCTGCAAATGAAATGATTCCTGCCATTGAAATAAATGAAGCAGCACTCATCCAATCAGCGGCTGTAGCCATTCCATTTGCCCAAGCGCCAACACCACCACCAGCTACATAAAACTCTTTAGTTGATTTTACTCTTGACCATATAGCAATTCCAATATAAACAGCAAAAGTGACTCCAACAATTAAATATGTCCATGATTGAATCCCCATAACTATTTCTTAAACCCGTGTTTTTTATCTAACCTATTCATCAATCTTACATAAATAAAGATTAGTATTACAAATACATATATTGAACCCTGCTGTGCAAACCAAAATCCCAATTTAAATCCACCAAACGAAAACTGATTTAAAAAATCTTTTAGTATAATTCCAAATAAAAAAGAAAAAGTGAACCAAAATAAAAGCAATACAGAAACGTATTTAATATTTGATCTCCAGTAACTATTTTCTTTATTATTTGATTTCATAATCTTTTAATTTTTCTACAACTTTTGGTGCTAGGATTAAAGTAGCTACCATAGTTGGGATCGCCATTAAAGCAAAAAACGTATCTATTAAATTTATCATCATAGATAAAGAAGTTGTAGATCCGATCATAATACTTACTATATAAATGTAGTTATATTTATTTTTATTTTTATCTCCGATTAAAAAAGAAAGGCATTTTGTTCCATAGTATGAATATGAAAATAGAGAAGAAATACTAAAAATAACAACACATAGCAAAAGGATGTATCCTCCAAATTCAGGAAATGAAGATTCAAATGCCGATGCAGTTAACGAAACCCCACTAGCATCGGTCTTCCATACATCGGTAACCAAAATTGCCAAGGCAGTCATTGTACAAACTAATAAAGTGTCAATAGCTGGACCTAACATAGCTACTAAACCCTCCTTGATAGGGTTGTTTGTTTTTGCAGCTCCGTGTGCCATGGGAGCCATCCCAATTCCCGCTTCATTTGAAAAAGCTCCTCTTCTGATACCTAATATGATAAGAGCTCCTAAAGCACCGCCAAAAACAGAATCTCCTGCATAATAAGTAGCATGAAATGCATCATGAAAAATCAAATACAGATAACCAGGTAATTTTTCATAATTAACCAACAAAATAACCAGAATACTAATCATATACAAACCAACCATTAAAGGAACTAACTTTGTTGCTACACTACTAATTCTCTTTAAACCTCCAAGGATTACTACTGAAGTTATAGCTACTAATATTAATCCTATAAGAATATTAGACAAATCATTTACAATAAAACCATTTGGAATTAATATAATATCATTTATTGCCTGAGTAAGTTGATTCACATTAAATACAGGCAAAGCACCTACTAATCCGCAAAAACTAAAAAAAACAGCCAAAGGCATCCATTTTTTTCCCAATCCAGAAACAATAAAATACATTGGACCACCTTGCTTATTTCCAGCGGAGTCTACACCTCTATACATAACTGCCAATGATGAAGTGAAAAACTTAGTCGACATTCCTATTAAACCACTAATCCACATCCAAAAAATTGCACCGGGACCTCCTATTGAAATAGCGACTGCTACCCCAGCAATGTTTCCCATTCCAACTGTGGCAGAAAGTGCTGTTGTTAATGCCTGAAAATGACTTATTTCACCATCAGAATGTTTATCATTATACTTTCCTCTTACAATATTTATTGAATGGAAAAAATATTTAAAAGGAATAAATTTTGACAAAAACAACAAATATAAACCACCACCAATAAGAATAATTAGTAAGGGATAGCCCCAAACAAAAGAAGAAATTTCTGAAATTATTCTTTCAAGATCCAAAATTACTCTTTATATAATTCTCGGTATTAATAAAAATTCTTTCCGAGATGTTATTTGTATCAGATTTAATGAATGATTCAGAGGTGATATTTTCATATAATTCAATATACCTTTCTGAGACAGAACGTATATACTGGTTAGACATATGAGGGATTTTTTGCCCCTTTAAGCCTTGAAATTGATTGGAGATCAGCCATTGCCTTACAAATTCCTTAGATAATTGTTTTTGAGGCACTTCATTTAACTGTCTTTCACTATAGCCTTCTTTATAAAAATACCTGGATGAATCCGGCGTATGAATCTCGTCAATTAATACAATTTCTCCATCAATAGTTTTTCCAAACTCGTATTTAGTGTCAACTAAAATTAATCCTCTTCTGCTAGCTAGCTCGGTTCCTCTGTTGAATAATAGCTTCGTATAATTTTCCAAAATATTATAGTCTTTTTCAGAAACTATGCCTTTACTAATTATTTCCTCTTTACTTATATCTTCATCATGATTTCCAAATTCTGCTTTGGTAGCTGGGGTAATAATTGGCTCAGGAAAGCTGTCATTTTCCCTCAAACCATCAGGCATAGGGACTCCACATAAAATTCTTTTTCCTTTACTATATTCTCTTGATGCATGACCGGACAAATATCCTCTAATCACCATTTCTATTTTAAAAGGCTCACAGAGGTGACCTATAGAAACATTAGGATCTGGTGAATGAATCAACCAATTAGGAACGATATCCTGTGACTCATTCATCATTTTAACCGCAATTTGATTCAAAATTTGTCCTTTAAAAGGAATTCCCTTAGGCATTACAACATCAAATGCTGAAATTCTATCAGATGCAACCATAACTACAAAGTTGTTTTTCAAGTAATAAACGTCTCTTACTTTTCCCTTATAAAAACTCGTTTGACCAGAAAAATTAAAATCTGATTGTACTAAAGAATTAGACATAATTAATTATTGTTTTGTATATCTCTATAAGCATTTACAATTTTTTTAACCAATTTGTTTCTAATTACGTCGGTTTCATCTAAATGTACGATTCCAACACCAGATGTATTATTTAAAATCAGGACAGCTTCTTTAAGACCTGAAATTGAATTTCTTGGTAAATCAACCTGTCCAGGATCGCCCGTTATGATAAATTTGGCATTTTTACCCATTCTTGTTAAAAACATTTTCATTTGTGAGTGAGTGGTATTTTGACCCTCATCAAGAATCACAAAAGCATTGTCCAAAGTTCTTCCTCTCATAAATGCTAACGGGGCAATTTGTATCACTTCGTCCTCTAAAAATTTTTTTAATTTTTCAGCTGGAATCATGTCTTTCAATGCATCATAAAGAGGTTGCATATAAGGGTCTAGTTTTTCTTTTAAATCTCCAGGAAGAAAACCTAAATTCTCACCCGCTTCAATTGCCGGACGAGTTAATATTATCTTTTTTACATTTTTATTTTTCAATGCTTTTACTGCAAGAGCTATTCCAGTGTAAGTTTTTCCTGTACCAGCAGGACCAATTGCAAAAACCATATCATTTTTTAAAACACTGTCAATAATTTTTCGTTGATTTAATGACCTAGCTTTTATAATTCTTCCGCTGACACCGTGCAGAATAGGTTTGTGACTTTCAACAGAAGTTTCTAATTCTTTTTCGGTTTTTGTCAAAAGTGTTTCAATTTCATTGTCTGATAAAATATTGTATTTTAAAAAGTAACTAATAATTTTATTAATTCTCAACTCAAGTTCTGAAAGATCATCAGATTTACCAAAGGCTTTTATTTGGTTACCTCTAGCTACGATTTTCAGATCAGGAAAATTCGTTTTAATAAGTTTAATGTTTTTATTCTGTGGTCCAAAAAAATCTTTTGGATCAATCGACTCTATTTTAATTACTTTTTCTTCCAAATTTATTTTTGTTATTAATCACAATGTGAAATGCTAGATTACTAAAACTAAATTACGTAATTTCATAACCACTTACATTAATAAATATTAACAATTTAATGTCGATTATAACTCTTATAAGTGATTTCGGATATAAGGATCATTTTGTTGGTCAAATTAAAGGTGAGATTTATAAAAAATTTGCGCAGGCTAATATTGTTGATATTTCTCATGAGGTATCTCCTTTTAATATAATGGAAGCCGCTTATATTCTAGAGAACTCATACAAAAGCTTTCCAGAAAATACAGTTCATATAATTGATGTTGATTCTGAGAGAACCGAAGAAAAAAACCATTTGATAATTTATCTTGATAATCACTATTTCATTTCAGCAGATAATGGAATTTTAAGTATTCTTACGCAGAATATAAACCCCCAAAATATTTACCAAATTAGCATTCACGAAGATTTAAATTCTGTTGATTCAAGTACTAAAATTTTTACCGAAGTGGCTTGTCACTTAGCCAAGGGTGGTAAACCCGAAATTGTAGGTAAACCCATAGAAAAAATTAAATCGGTCAAAAATCTCAAACCTTTTGTAAATGATGATCATAATCAAATTTTGTCTAGTGTAATATTTATTGACAACTTTGGAAATGTTGTTACCAATCTTAAAAGATCTTATTTTGAAGAAATTAGAAAAGGTCGATCTTTTGAAATTTCTGCTAGAAATTACAGGTTTAATAAAATTTTTGAGAAATATAGTGACATAATAAATTATTCGACACCACCCCCACAAAGAAATGACGAAGGAAAAGGGATGGTTATATTTAATTCGAGTGATTTACTTCAAATTTCTATATACAGAAGTAATCCTAAGAATGTTGGGACAGCATCATCCTTAATGGGTTTGAAAATATATGATTCCGTTACAATCACATTTAAATAGTTCAGTATATGTTGATAAGTTTATTTAAGAATAGCTATTCAATATAATATATTTGTTATTTAATAAAGCTAAAACTTAACTATGAAATTTATTGTCTCTAGTAGTACTCTTTTAAAAAAACTACAGATTTTAGGAGGTGTTATAAATACCTCAAATACAATTCCAGTTCTTGACCATTTCTTGTTTGAATTAGACAACTCAAAATTGACAATTACATCTAGTGATTTAGAAACAACAATGATTTCATCAATAGAAGTTGATAGTACTAGCAAAGGTGAAGTAGCTATCCCTTCTAAATTACTGATTGATACACTTAAAACCTTTCCTGAACAACCTCTAACCTTTACGGTTGAAGAAAATAATACAGTTGAAATAAGTTCTAATCATGGTAAATATGCTTTAGCCTACACGGAAGGTGAACAATTTCCAAAAACAATTACACTTGACAATCCATCAAGTACGAAAATTTCTAGCACAGTTCTTTCTAAAGCAATCAACTCAACAATTTTTGCATCAGGCAATGACGATTTGAGACCTGTTATGAGCGGAGTATTCTTCCAACTATCATCTGAGAATTTAACTTTTGTTGCAACCGATGCTCACAAGCTTGTAAAATATAAAAGAAATGATTTAAAAGCTTCAACATTGGCAGAATTTATTATGCCAAAAAAACCTCTGAATCTATTAAAAAACATTATTGATAACGATCATGAGATTACAATCGAATATAATAATTCCAATGCAAAATTTGAGATGGATGGATTAACCGTTATATGTAGATTAATTGATGGTCAATATCCAAATTATGAAGCAGTGATTCCAAATGAAAATCCAAATGTGTTAACCATTGATAGAACGCTCTTATTAAGTTCACTAAAAAGAGTTTCTATTTTTTCCAATAAAACCACTCATCAGGTTAGATTAAAAATAGCAGGTGCAGAATTAAATATTTCTGCAGAGGACGTTGATTTTAGTAATAAAGCTGAAGAAAGATTAACCTGTGATTATAAAGGCGAGGATATTGAAATAGGCTTTAACTCCAGATTTTTAATTGAAATGACCAATAACCTTGACTGTAAAGAGGTTAAATTAGAAATGAGCTTACCCAATAGGGCTGGGATTTTAAGACCTCTTGATGGCTACTCTGAAGACGAAGAGCTTACAATGTTAGTAATGCCTGTTATGCTAAATAATTAAATTACTTTTTATAAACGACCAATTTAGCTTTATAGCCGGTTGAAATTGACCACCTTTTATTTGATAGCTCATTTCCAAACTCATCTTGTACTATTAGTTGCGCTGTGTTCGGAGATGACTCTCCTTCGTTAAGCGCTATGAAATCTATATTGTTATATCCCTCGTCAAGATCTACATCAACAACAAAAAACATTGAGGAAAGCAAAATACTGGGGTGAATAATAGCTCCGTTTAAAATAAGCCTGATTCGATCACCATCAACATATTCATGATCTCTACACTTGATAATAATATACTTTGAATCTGTTTCAAGATCTCCTAAATAATAATCTTTTCTAAATTTTGATTTATTACCATTACCCTCATTAAAGGTTTGTCTAATTTTCCAAGTTGGAGTAACTAAATCCGTTTTTCCCGTGATATCAATTTCATTACGTTTACCACTAAAATCAACATCAAGATTATAATTGAAAAATTTTTTAGGATCCTTATTGGTCAAACCCTTAGGTTGTATTTTATTAAGATTAAAACTATTCTTATTCAATGTATTTGTATCTAAAGATTTTATATTCAATAACTTGATTGCAGTTTCCTGCGAAAAACAATTTATATAAACAAAAAACAGAATAAATAAAGACAGCTTAAATTTCATAAAAATTAAATAATCTCAGGTAAAGATATTTAAAATCATTGTTAGATTTTAAAATATTAAACTTAACTTGATAGCACCCTAAGAATAGCTAACTATTAACTTATATTGGAAATATTTGAAATTTTAGGATTTATTGGAGCCTTTATCGTTGGTTTGGTTCTGGGATTAATCGGAAGTGGTGGTTCAATACTTTCTGTACCCATACTTGTTTATTTGTTTGGAATTAATCCAGTGGTTGCAACGGCCTATTCATTATTCATAGTTGGAACAACGTCATTAATAGGATCAATCAAGAATTTTAGAAATAAATTAATCAACTATAAAACGACTTTATTATTTTCATTTTCAGCTATAATCACAGTATATATAACTCGAAAGTATCTTATTGAACTCATCCCTGAAACAATTATTGACTCCGAATTAATTGTTCTTTCAAAAAATCAATTAATCATGCTATTATTTTCATTACTTATGTTAGCAGCAGGGTTTTTAATGATTAAAAGATCCCCTAAAACAATTGCAGGATTAAAGCAAACTAAAACGATCGCACCCAATAAATTTTTAATTTTTACCGAAGGTTCTCTTATTGGATTTTTAACCGGATTAATCGGAGCTGGTGGTGGATTTATAATTATTCCCATTTTAGTAATTCTTTCTGACCTTAGAATGAAAGCTGCAATAGCTACTTCACTAGCTATTATTTCTTTAAAATCTCTAATTGGTTTTATTGGTGATGTTCAGAATATCAATATAGAATGGAATTTTTTATTATTATTTACGCTAATTTCTGTTATTGGAATTTTTATTGGACAACTTTTCTCTGAAAAAGTGCCAGAATATAAATTAAAAGAAGCTTTTGGTTTATTTGTGATTATTGTTGGGGTCAGTATAATATTTATCGAGTTTATTTAGATTGTTTAACCCATAAAAATCCTATTGGAACTACCAAAAACAAGGCAAATATATTAAACAATAATCCTACCAGTGGAATCAATATCATTAAAAGAATAAGAAGATTTTTGTTTCTGATTATTTTGTGGATTAATTAACCTTGATGAGAATCCATTTTAGAATTAGAAATAATTAAATAAACAAAAATCAGGGTTGAAATAGTACCTAATATAAACGAACCTGTGTTGTATTTCAAAATTAATATATCTGAAATGACATCAAAAGCTACTACAGCAAAGAAAACATTATTTCTCTGTTCATAAAATAAAGCAGAAATTCTCTTATAATAATTTGCCAATCCAAACCAAATTACAGGAATAATACAAATCAAAAAGACAAGGATCCATAATAATGAAAATGAATTCATAAAATCATTAAGATAGAAATCAGGGTTCTCTGCTATTTTTAAAGCTAATTCGTCTCCAAATTTTTGTATTTCCATTTGATTTTCGATACTTGGATCGGAAATATCAAATTGACTTAACGACATGAAATAACTTGTCCATTTGGAGATAGTGGCTATCAAGAAAGGAATACACATTACAATTATAAAAAGCGTTCTTAAAAAGAATGTCTTACCGCTAATTGTTCCAGAAAATAAGAAGTATTTTTTCATGTTATTTTTTCTTTTTATTAAAATCTACACCGGACATTGAAAACATCTTCCACGCTTTACCCACCCTCTTATACATATAAATACCTCTGCCAGTGAAAATTCTTTCATAATTACTGTTGAACCTAGAGTAGGTTGCATCAACCATGCAAATATTTTTAGATATCCATATAACTCTAGATTTTTCTAACATACTATACTTGTAACCATCCTGTACTTCATTTCGAATCTTCTTATACCAATTCATCAAATCCTTTTCATTATCAACTATCATTGGATCTCCAAATAAGGATAAAGTAACAGGGTATGTAAAGTACGTTTTGATTTTTTCAAAATCAGAATATTCAAACGCTTTGCTGTACTCTTCCCACTTATTTATGATTCTATTTTCGACATTCTTCTTCATATTAATTGGCTTGGAAGAAACTTTCTTCTTCATAGAGGCAAGATTAGAATGCATTTTTTTCATAGATACTTGTTTCTGAGAAAAAACAAATACTGGTAATAATAGCAAAAGGAATAATATTTTTTTCATGTTTGGTTAATTTGAATTTTAAAATTACTTAAAAAATTTGAAAAATAAACTTGGTGTATTTTTAATATATTCCTTGTATGATTCTAGTTCTCCCCACTTCTTTAAACCTTGATTCTCAAGAATTCTAATCCCGGAAATATAAACGAGCAAAATATATACAAAAAGAGGAGATATTAATGTTATGTACTGCATCCCCTCTAAAGATGAAAATGACATTATTGCAATACCAGACCACAATAGTATTTCACCAAGATAATTGGGGTGTCTAGAAAGTGACCATAAGCCAGTTGAAATAAATTTATCTTTATTTCTAACATCTTTTCTGAAAACAGTTTTTTGATAATCTGCTATGACCTCAATGGAAAAACCTAACACAAATACAGATAAGCCCACGAAAAAAATATTATTCAGAATTATACCTTTATATGACGAAAGAGCCGTTAAGACACACAATAAGCACATAGAAACCCACATTCCTTGAAGGGTCCACGTCATTAAAAATCTTGTGAAGTTTGGTTTTATCAATCTGAATCTTCGGTCCTCACCTGCTTTGTGTATTCTCATAAATAAAAATGAACCTAATCTTACGGCCCACACTGAAACGCATGCAACAATAATATAATCTGCTATATTATCGGTTCCTGTAATATACACAGTTGATAAAACAACTGACAGATAAGTTATACTTCCGGTTAGATCATAAAACTTTTCGGTTTGAAAAAAATATGCAGGAAAAAAACTTATCCATTGAATGCAGAAAATTAAAATTACAAGGTTTTTGACCAAAACTAAATCTGTAAGCAAAGCAATTTGAAAAGGAATATAAAATGCAATTACAGTTGACAAGATATTAAAAAGATTATTTTTCATTTTACAGTTATATAGATAATAAATAGCAATAAATATACCGCAAGATAGATTCGATATCGATTTCTGGTCTTAGTATAGTTATTATCATTAGGATACAAATTAGAAAATAACCCCTTTAATTCTTTAATGAAAAAAGGCTTAATATTAATTTTCCAATCATCCGTCTGGTAGACTATCTTTCTAAATTTACTTCTAAAATAAGCACTAGGTATACCCCATATGAACAGTAGTATTAAAAGTAAGCTAGAAGAATCCATAATTTATTATAATTATTAATTTAATAATACAAAAAAACCCTCAATTTCTTGAGGGTTTTTAAGAATAAAAAATTTTTTACTGACCCATATTAGCGACATATTCAGCAGAATCAAATATGTATGCTACCTCAGAGACTTTGTCTCCATCCCACTTAAACCAAGCATGAACTGGATTACCTACTACAACATCTGTAGATTTACTGGTTCCTTCCCAATCAAACCACGTACTTGTGTAAACAGCTCCACCTTCAAATGTAAATGTAGAAGTAGCTCTATCGTTATTTTTAATATCATTGTAAAACTCTCTTCCACCCATAAAAGCATCCATCATTTCTGAGGGAGTCATTTTTTGACTATTTACGTTGGCAATAGCATCATCTGTAAATAGAGCCTCTTGACCAGTCATATCATTTGCAAGATAAGCATCATTAAAAGCGTCTACTGCTAAAGATTTTGCATCTCCTGCTTCAATTATTCCTGTTTGAGATTCAGACTTAACCTCTTTATCGCATGATAAAAAAGTTAAAAGCAGTGTTATTGTTAAGATTATATTTTTCATTTTTATTTAGATTTAGTTAATAATTAATTTTTTTGTATCCACATTATTTTCAGCTTCAACCTGTACTATATATGTTCCAGACCTAATAATGAATAATAATAATGTTGGTTTTTTTATAGTTATAATTTAATTCAAATATAACTAATTAAATAGAGCGATTCTAAACAACAAAGTTCTTACCAATTAATAACTCCTTAAAAAAGTAGATTGATTTATTAACCATTGTTAACAAAAATGCATTCAAATTAATTTTAGACTACAAATTTTTTTCTAAAAAATTAATAATTTAAGGATATAATAAACAAACAAAAATCATGAAAAAAATCTTATTTTTTATTTTTTCACTTGCTTTTGTTGGAATAACTTTTTCTCAGGTAACAACATCTAGTATCAAGGGAATAATTTCTGACGAAAATCAAGCTGAATTACCAGGGGCTAACATAATCGCTGTACATAATCCTACTGGTACAACATATGGAGCTGCTACTAATATTGACGGTAGGTTTAACCTTCTAAATATGAGAGTTGGAGGACCCTATACAGTAACCGTTAGTTATGTAGGTTTTCAAGAACAAGTTTTTACTGATGTTTATCTTGATTTAGGTAAATCTGAAAACATTTCTGTGGGGTTAATGCCTGACTCTGAGCAATTGGATGCAGTTGTAGTTAAGGGAAATACTTCTCGTGGTGTTTTTAGTAAAGGAAGAACCGGTGCTGAAACTAATGTTGGTGCCAGTGAATTAAGAAATTTACCATCTATTACCAGATCAGCTTCCGATTATACAAGGCTTGAACCCACAGCCAGTGGCGGTTCTTTTGCAGGAAGAAATGATCAATACAATAATTTTTCACTG
This sequence comes from uncultured Bacteroidota bacterium, assembly GCA_902509675.1. Taxonomy (GTDB): domain Bacteria; phylum Bacteroidota; class Bacteroidia; order Flavobacteriales; family Flavobacteriaceae; genus MED-G13. Next base: position 53,750 of record CABWYN010000004.1, read on the forward strand.
GATGGTGCAATATTCAATAATCCTTTTGGACTTGATGCAGCTACCCCAGGCGGTCAGACTGATGCACAGCCGGTTTCTTTAGACGCAATTGAACAAATTCAGGTCTCAACTGCTCCTTATGACGTAACACAAGCTGGGTTTACGGGTGCTAATGTAAACGCTGTAACAAAAAGTGGTACTAACACCCTAAAAGGAACAATTTATGCATTTAACAGAAATCAGGATTTCACAGGATCTAAAGTAAATGGGGAGGAAATTTTTGTTCCTAAATTATCTCAATCTCAAATGGGTGCCAGTTTAGGTGGTGCAATCATTGAAAATAAACTATTCTTCTTTGCTAATTATGAAATGGATAGTAGAGAAGATTTAGGTCAATCTTGGTTACCTAATAGAGGAACAGGTGCAATAAACGAATCTCGTGTAGATGAAAGTGATCTTATGATCGTTCAAAGCACTATGCAAGGTCTTGGTTATGATACGGGTGCATACGAAGGCTACACACACTTGACCGAGTCGGCCAAAGCGATTTTCAAATTAGATTGGAATATTGATGATAATAATCAATTATCTTTTATATATAACTGGCTTGATGCCTCAAAGGAAAAGCCTGCTCACCCAACAGCTCTAGGTTTTAGAGGCCCTAATGCATCAATTTTACAGTTTGAAAACTCGGGATATCAAATCAACAATGTGTTAAACTCTGTTCAATTAGAGCTTAATTCTTTTATTTCTGATGAATTAAGTAATAAATTCCAAGCTGGTTTTTCACATTTTGACGATTTCAGAAATCCTATGTCATCACCAGCGCCGGCAATCACAATACAAGACGGAGCAGGATCAAACTACATAATTGTTGGTCATGAACCGTTTTCCATAAACAATAATCTTGATCAAAAAGTATTTCAATTTTCAAATAATTTAACCTATTCAAGATCTAATCACAATTATACTTTTGGTGTTTCTTTTGAGAAATTTGAGTTTGACAACTCGTTTAACCTTGGTGTTTATGGTTATGGGAATGATAACGGATATGTTGGTGCATTTGGAGCATTACCTTCAGTAGATGCATTTGTTGCTGCTGCAGAAAATGGATTACTTGCAGAAGCTTTGGCTAATGCGCAGAACGTTTACGATGCAGATTCTTGGGCTATGGCAGAAACCAATGTTGGACAACTTGCTTTATATGCTCAAGACGAGTGGGACGTATCAAATAATTTCAAATTAACATATGGGATAAGGATTGATAAGCCACTTTATTTCGATACAGATGAAAAGGCTCAAGATGTAATTGATGGTACTGGTGATTATGCACCAAATACACCATATATCAACCCAAATACTGGAAGTACACAATATTTAGATAACACTCAAATGCCTACAGGTAAATGGGTTATTTCACCTAGGTTTGGATTTAATTATGATGTTAATGGCGATAGTTCAACGCAGTTAAGAGGAGGGTCTGGCTTATTTTCTGGAAGATTCCCTTTTGTTTGGTTAGGTAATCAAATTGGAAATCCAAATTGGTGGTTTCATCAGATGGTAGATCCAGATTATCAATTCCCACAAGTTTGGAGAACAAATTTGGGTATTGATAAAAAATATGAAAATGGATTAATTATTACTGCTGATTTAGCTTATACAAAAGACACTAATGGGGCTCATGTTCAAAATTGGGGTTTAACCTCCCCTAGCGGAAACTTATCAGGTGTAGATAATAGACCTATATATACAGCAGGAGATTATGTTCAGGTTGATGTTCCATTTCCTGCCAATGCGAATGCTTATGTGTTTACAAATACCGATAAGGGTCGAGCATGGAACCTTTCATTAAGAGCTCAAAAAACTTTTGAAAGTGGTCTATACACAAGTTTAGGATACAGCTTTTTAGATTCGCAAGATGTTAATTCTATTGAAGCTGAAATCACCGGAGATGCATTTGCGTTTAACCCTGTAATGGGTGATGCTAATGCAGATGTATTATCACATTCTAAATACGGAGATAGACATAGATTTGTTGGTGTTGCTAGTCAAAGCTGGAATTATGGAGAAAATGATAAATGGGGTACAACAATATCTGCATTGTTTGAGTATTCACAAGGAAGCAGGTTTAGTTATACTTACGGTGGTGATATAAACGGAGATGGTTCAGGACTTAATGACCTAATTTATGTTCCGACTGGTTCTGAAATAACTGAAATGAATTTCAGTGGTGAAGGAATGGCAACTGCATTCAATAATTATATCAACCAGGATGATTATTTAAGTCAAAGAAGAGGTAATTACGCTGAAAGATATGGTGCTTTATCTCCATGGAGAGGTAGATGGGATATGAGAATACTTCAAGATTATCACTTAGAAACAGCAAACGGTAAAAGAAATACAATTCAGTTTAGTGTAGATATCCTAAACTTAGGAAATCTGCTAAATTCAGAATGGGGCGTTTACCAACAACCTAACGCTGTTCAACCACTAGGTGTTTCTGTTGACAATGGTGTACCAACATATACATTTGACCCAGACTTAACCAATACATTTGGGTTTGACACAAGTTTAATGTCTAGATGGCAAATGCAATTTGGTCTCAGATATATATTTTAATCAATAGTTAATTAGTAAAAAAAGGCATTCATTTTGAATGCCTTTTTTTATTCCTATAAGATTTTTTTATGGATTATAACTTTTTCTACCTAGAATTTAAGCTTTATAAATTTAGCGTTAGTCTTAGTCATTCTTAATGATTTTGTAGGTAAGTGATTTACCAGAATTTCCTTCTGTTAATTTAATAAAATAAATGCCGTTTGGCATTTTAGTTATATCAACCTTTCCTCCAAAAGTCTTTAAAACAGATTTTCCGTCGTTAGAAAAGACTTCAATTTGGTAATTTTTATTTGAATTAATATGAATTATTCCATTAGTTGGGTTCGGAACTAGTTTAATATTTTCATCGTTAAAACCATCAAGACTTAAAAAATCATCAAACAACTCTTGTAAAACATCAATCGGCTCTACACCTACTTGTTGTGAACCTATATTCAATTCTAATGAAGGTTGGTCAACAGAATCTTCTGGATTATACACTACTAGAAAGGCAGTTGCTGAGGAAGTACCATTTTCTAAACACCTTGAATCTGCGCCTGCAACATTAGCTCCCTGCATAGCGGCCATTAATTTTACCGAAAGTGATCCTTCTGTACTTAAAAAATTATTTTCCATATTATCAATTATACTTTGATCAAGTAAAATATTACCTTGAATACTATATGTCTCTCCTTGCCTATCCTCTTTATAGTCATCAGCAAAATTTCCTGTAAAACCTGCAGTCCTAACATTCCCAGATGAATCGAAATCTACTATCCCGTATTGTCTGTACTGAAAATTTCCAGCACTACACTGATCATTGTTATTTAGCCATGTTATAATTTGTGAAGGAGAATAACCTTGGTCCATTAAGGATATAGCATTACTCATGTTAATATTGGGTATACAAACATAAGCTTGGGATAAAACTCCTCCTTTTCCAGGGATAACAGATGAAATTATATTAATAATACCATCACTTTGCCCAAATAAACATGTTGCTCCAGCAGCACCAACCTCCCCGGTTTCAGGGTCAACTGCAATGATTGAGAATGTGTCCTGAGAAAATGATTGAAGATTTAATAATATTATAAAAGTAAAAAGTAAAGATCTCATATGGCATATTTTATGATGATAAATATTAGTATTTATTATACTAATTTAAAAAAAGCATGCTTAAAATTGCTCATGATCAACTATATAACCATCCATTAAAGGAAAACCATAGATTTCCCATGATTAAATATGAGCTCATTCCAGAGCAGTTAATTTTTGAAAACACATGCAGCGAAAGTAATTTTTTTAAGCCAGGTGTAATTAGTGAGAAAAATATACTGCTCACCCATAATAAGGTTTATTATGAAAAATTAAAAAATCAACAATTAGATAAAAAAGAATTAAGAGCTATTGGTTTTCCGATGTCAGAAAAATTAATTCAAAGAGAAAAAATCATAGTTCAAGGTACTATAGAGAGTGCTTTATACTCTATCGAACACGGTGTATCTATGAATATAGCTGGAGGAACACATCATGCTTTTACTAACAGAGCAGAAGCTTTTTGTATTTTAAATGATCAGGCTGTTGCTGCAAATTTTTTAATAAATAACAATTATTTTAAAAAAATATTAATTCTAGATTTGGATGTACATCAAGGAAATGGTACCGCAGAAATATTCAGAAATAATAAAAAAGTTTATACCGCTTCATTTCATGGTGAAAAAAACTATCCTTTTAGAAAAGAAAAAAGTGATTATGATTATGGTTTTAAGGACGGAACATCGGATAAGGAATATTTAGATAAAATATCCTATGAAATCCCTAAACTTATAGAATTTTTCGAGCCTGATTTCATTTTTTATTTATCCGGAGTTGATATAATTGAAAATGATAAGCTTGGGAGATTATCAGTGTCAATAAATGGTTGCAAACAAAGAGATAAATATATTTTAAATTATTGCAAATTAAACAGAATCCCTTTACAAATAAGTATGGGAGGAGGATATTCCCCAA